>CALKRZ010000053.1 GCA_937989765.1 uncultured Clostridia bacterium
GGATCAAAGAGTTTCAAGAGGCAAAGGGAACAAAAAAACAAGAATTACAGAAGAAGATCGTAGAAAAGGTATTTACAGATGCTAAAAAGCAAGAATGGATGGAAATGAGCAGCATGAGTACTGTAGATATATTGCATGGAGATTTACTTGGGAATCAAGAAAAGGAAGCAATTGTGATTATTTCTACAGGACCCAAAAATACCTTGATTGCTGTATATGAAAAAGTGGGGAAGGATTATAAATATGTAGATATAGTGGATACATTTTTTGAAGTAAAGAATATACAGTTGATCCCCATCGCTGAATCAGGTAAAGAACTGTTGGTTATTCGGGAATATGCGAACCAAATGCTGGGTGCTTTTGAGGTCAGTACATTTATCCGTGCGTATATTTGGACGGGAACAGATTTTGCGTTAGTATTAAATATTACGGAAGAGTATAGGACGTACTGGAATGAGTTGTGGGATGGAAAGAAGTTAAAAGAAGAGAGCAGGTGGCTACGGATTATGCAAAATACCAATCTGAAGTGGGAAAATAGTAGCTATCCTGTGGTGAGAGTATTAGATCGGCAGACGTATGCTACCTCCACGATTACCAATAGTGTGAATATTCCAGAAGAGGGTCAGTTTGAAGTCATGAAGATTCGAGAAGTTCCACAAACTTACTATTGGAGTGGAAAATGGCAGCATTTTATCAAAGGAGAGGGAATTGACTCAAAAACAGGGAATACAGTAGCTATTTTGGAAGATCTATCTGCCTCTCCATTTCAGATGATAGGTCTTGCCAATGAGAGTTATCGGATCAAAAGACAAAATAATGTAGTAGAAGTGGTACCCAAAGAGCTTATACGGCCTGTAGAACCAGTAAAAAAAACCCCTCTACAAGTTTAGAGGGGTTCATCTTCATGAAGGAAAGGTTCATGGTCTTTAAGTACACCTTGATAATTAATAAGTTTGGTGATTTCAGAGAATATGACATCATACAAAAGATTATAGCCTTCTATACTAAAGTGCAAGCCATCCGTGGACAAGAGATCTTTAAGACTAGGGTGAGAAGTCATATGTTCATATAAATCAATCAAAGGACAATTATATTTTTTGGCCAAGAGCTTGATCGTATGTCCATACTGCCGCAGACGATTGTTATTTCGTTCGGGGGCAAGGATCTCTTCTAAGACAGGGGGTGGTGTTAAGAGGATTGGAATAGGAACACATCCATTAAGCCCCGTACGATTATTATGACCTTTAATTTCTTGTATAATTTTTTCCATGTTCTTTTCGAATTCATCTAGGTTGCGAAACTGCTCTGCATTCATGGCAGCATCATTAGAGCCAAAAAGAATGATCACAATATTAGGGTGATGCTTTAGCACTTGTCCCTCCAAGCGGGTTAAAGCTTCTCTGGTGGTGTCACCACATACACCAGCATGATCAATATGCCAAGAAATAGAAGGGAAATATAGGGGCATATAACGCTCAAGCCGATCTATATAAGTAATACTCCGTTCTACTCCGTAGCCACAGGTGATGCTATCTCCAAACCCTACAATGGTTGTTTTGATCATTCTTTAAGCCCTCCCTCGAATAATAAAACAGAAGCTTATTCCATTATAATCTATTTTTATAGGGTATGCAAATATTCATAAAAATTAGGGAAAGAAATATCTACACAGTCAGGATGTAGGATATTTGTTTCGCCCACGCAACCGAGTGCGGCTACCGCCAAGGACATAGCTACTCGATGGTCGTGGTAGCTTTCTACTAGAGCGCCATGGAGAGGATGCCCTCCTTCTATGCACATACCATCTTCTGTTTCTTCGATATGAGCCCCCATTTTTTTGAGCTCTGTCACCATAGTACGGATTCTGTTGGACTCTTTTACTTTTAATTCTTGGGCATCTTTGATGATGGTAGTACCTTGGGCAAAGCAGGCAGCTACAGCAAGTATAGGGATTTCGTCGATGAGTTTAGGAATAATACTTCCCCCTATCGTTGTGCTATAAAGTGGAGCAGATCGAACCAATAAGTCGGCAACCCAATCTCCACACAACTTTCGTTTATTTAGGATTTGAATATCTGCACCCATTTGTTTTAATATGGTGACAATACCCATACGCGTCACATTGACGCCCACATTGGTAATGATAATTTCAGAATCAGGACGAATGAGACCTGCCACTAAAAAGAATGCGGCAGAAGAAATATCTCCAGGTACAAGGATTTTCCTAGCATATAATTCCTTGGTAGGAGAGCAAGTGATGGCAAAGCCTTTTTCATCGATGGTGGCGCCTAGATAGTTTAACATGATTTCTGTATGATTTCTGGACTTGGAGGGTTCATGAAGCACAGTTTGCCCTTGGGCATACAAGCCTGCCAAGATGAGAGCCGATTTTACTTGAGCGCTGGCAACAGGTAAACGGTAATTGATTCCAGTAAGTGGTTGACCTTGTATAGTCAGAGGGCAAAGATTACCATCTTGATGGCCAGCAATTTTGGCACCCATAAGACGCAAGGGTTCTACCACACGATTCATAGGTCGTTTTTGGATAGAAGCATCACCCGAAATCTGAGATGTAAAGTTTTGCGCAGCCAAAATTCCTGTGAGCAAGCGTAGGGTAGTACCACTATTGCCCACATCCAAAAGCTCAGAAGGGGCAGAAAGGCCATGAAGTCCTTTTCCATGGACAATGACTTTATCTTCTGATACCTCGATATCGATCCCTAGCTGGCGAAAGCATCTGATCGTGGATAGGCAATCAGCCCCCATGAGAAATCCTTCGATTTCTGTAGTACCTTCCGCCAGTGCTCCAAACATAACAGCACGGTGGGAAATAGATTTATCTCCAGGAACTGTAAAAAGGCCTTTTAAAGATTGTTTGGGAGTAATTTTCATCGTTTTCTCTCCTTACTTTACATATACGCTATAATTCATTTGTTGTAACAGTAGAATACTTTTTTGCTGACTTTGTTCATCGGAAAATAGGATTTGTAATACTCCATTTTCAAATTCACGGTTATTACTAATACCGATATTTTTGATATTAATATGATGCTTGCTGAGGAGGGTAGCAATCTCTGCAATAATTCCAGGGAGATCTTCCACATCCACGATGATTTCATAGGTTTTGACAAAGGGACCAGGACTGCGGTTCGAAAAAGTGTTCCGATATTCCCGAGCAGTATCGAAAAAGCTGTGGATTTGATCATCTCTTGATGCTCTCAAATCTTCTTCAAATTGGAGCAGATGTGTTTTGAATGTATCCATCACATGAAATATTTCTGTACTATTATCTTTACAAATGGTTTGCCACAGATGGGGGCTTGAGGAAGCAATCCTAGTGATGTCTTTAAACCCACCAGCAGCTAAGCGATGCATATCATGGCTATCTTCATCTAATGCTTTTACTAGATTTACCAAAGAAGCAGCCAGTATATGGGGAACATGACTGATGGCAGCTACCACATAATCGTGGTAAACAGGAGAAAGAACAATGGGGATGGCACCAATGGACTCAATCAATGTAGTAAATAGAAGCATTGATTCAGTAGGGATATCCCCTAAGGGAGATAGGATATAGTAAGCATTTTCAAATAAGTGAGCCTTGGATGCCATATATCCAGTTTGTTCAGATCCAGTCATGGGATGACCGCCTATGAAATAGATAGAATCCAAACATAATGGCTCTATTTCTTTCAGTAGACTTCCTTTCGTACTTCCTACATCTGTCAAGATACATCCTGATTTGATCCAAGGAAGTAGGCTTTGTACTTGAGCAGGAATTTGATTTACAGGCGTACATAGAAAGATGACATCGCACTGTAAAAAATGATGATCAATGACTGTAGTATAGTCATTGATCATTTTTTCTTCAAGTGCTTTTTGTAAAGCGTGTTCGTCAAGGTCAAGGGCAGTAATATGAACAATTTGATTTTTTTTAAATGCTTTAGCTAAGGACCCACCGATCAGGCCCAAACCAATAATGCCTATTTGTAGGATAAAACCATCTTCCATAAAATCTAAAACTTCCTTCCAGCGAGCTTTGCATAGGGTCTTAATTCTTGGCAGAGCTCCATAAATGCTTCAGGATCTAAAGACTGAGGGCCATCAGATAAGGCATGAGCAGGGTCAGGATGGACTTCGATCATAAGGCCGTCTGCTCCTACAGCAATACATGCCTTAGATAGGGCAGGAACAAACGCTCTAACACCGGTAGCATGGCTAGGATCTACAATAATAGGCAGATGTGTCTTCATTTTCATCACAGGCACTGCACTAATATCCAATGTATTTCTGGTAGCGGTCTCATAAGTACGAATGCCTCTTTCACAGAGGATTACATTTTTATTACCTTCACTCATAATATATTCAGCTGCATTGAGCCATTCTTCAATAGTAGCACAAAGACCACGTTTTAATAGTACGGGCACATTGGTTTTTCCAACTTCACGAAGCAGATGAAAGTTTTGCATATTTCTTGCACCGATTTGAAGGATATCCACATACTTTACAGCGGCTTCTACCGCACGGGAACTAGTGACTTCACACACAACAGCAAGACCAGTTTCTTCGCGCGCTTCTGCCATATACCGAAGTCCTTCTTCTTCTAAGCCTTGAAATGCATAAGGAGAGGTTCGTGGCTTATAGGCACCCCCACGGAGAATCTGGGCTCCAGCTGCCTTTACTGCGTGAGCGGATTGTAATAGCTGCTCTCTACTTTCCACAGCACACGGTCCTGCCATAATGACGAGTGCATCTCCACCAATTTCTATATCTCGTACTTTTACGATAGAGGGCGTAGGATTAAATTGTTTATTGGCCAACTTATAGGATTCCAAGATGGGAACTATTTTATCGACTCCTTGCAAAAGTTCTATATTAGAGTTTACTAATTTGCTTTCATCTCCTATGACGCCGATGATCGTAACAGTTGTTCCTTTAGACATATGAGGTTCTAGACCCAAATTGTGTACAAAATGGAGCACCTCCTGAATTTGAGGCTCTTTGGCATGAGGTTTCATAACAATGATCATAAGTAGTCTCCTTCCTGATGGATAAATACGATCTTTAATTTTTTAAATGTTTTTAACATTTTACACTGACCAGCTTGTAATGTCAATAAAAAGCACTGTTCTACAGGGCAAATTTGCAAGTTCTCAGATATAAAATTGCAAAAAGGAAAAACCGCCTGTTCTATAGACAGACGGTTTTTTTGTGGACTAGGAATCCAAGATCATAAAAGAATAGTTAGAACCAGAGTTATTATCCCAATTACTTGCATTATCATGAAAACACATGTGAAAGGTATTTCCATTTTGTATGGGTATGATGGTGGAAAAAGTACCATTTTGATTTTTATTCATTTTCACATCATGAATGTCTGTCCAATCTTTTAAATAAGATGACCCACAATGTATATATACTTCTTGTGCCCCAGAACGTGCCAGTAACCCATCATATGTGACCTCAACAGTGCTGTTGGCTTTTATTTTTTCTGTAGGTACGTGTACGCCGGGATCGGGATTCCCGTATTTCATTGAATATACCTCCTAGCCTTTTCAAAAATAATTTTTCGTGGATATGCTTTTTTATTTCCGATGCTTTATGTAGTATAAGCAAAAACAGTGAAAAATAAACTATATATTATATTTTGATTGGGTATTGAAAAGTAAAAATATTTCTATTAATTTTGGGATTTCTAGAAGGAAAATAGAAAGCAGTGTAGAATATATACTTTACAAGCAAAACGCGTGCACAGTATAAATTGTAAATGATAAAACTTAACTTTTTGCAGTTTGCAATTTATTCAAGAGAACCTTAATTTTTCAGTGGGTGATCTATATGGCGCAGCATTATTTACGGGGGGAAAGTGTATGAAAAATTATTCTGC
>CALKRZ010000054.1 GCA_937989765.1 uncultured Clostridia bacterium
AAATATATAAATCTTCCAACAACTGCAAAATCGCACTTGTGCAAGTGGTAAGTTTACTTTAAATCTGGGACGTGCTCCTTTGTTGCAGTTGTTTCCAGATTTATATATTTACCTTACCAACCACATCCTTTTGCATATATCCAAAAAAATCATTGACATTCTAGCTTGTCATCCTGTACAATAACGCTGAGTCAGGTGTACTAATAGTGGTAGTACGCTAAACACTAGTAAAGGAGGCGACATATGTTTAGTCCAGATTTGGGAAGTCGAAAACCGATCTATGAACAATTGGTCGATCAATTTAAAGAAATGATCATTCACGATGTACTGAAAGTCAATGAACAAATTCCTTCTGTTCGACAATTGGCCAAAGTGACTTCTATTAACCCTAATACCATTCAAAAGGCATATCGAGAACTGGAACGACAAGGCTATGTCTGTACAATTAGCGGCCGAGGAAATTTTGTTTGTGAAAAAATTCGAAAGGTGGATCAAGAAAAAGTGGATCATTTAAAAAGAGAAATCCAAAAATGTGTATCTGAACTGCTTTTTATGGGGTTAGACAAAGAGGAATTGCTGCAACTCATCGAAAAAACCTATGAAACTACGAAAGGAGAGAAGAATGATGATAAAGGTTGAAAATGTCACTAAATCCTTTGGCAGTCTGCAAGCCCTCCGTCAAATTAGTCTTCATGTAAAAAAAGGATCCATCTATGGGCTCATTGGTGTAAACGGAGCCGGCAAAACAACCTTGATCAATCATTTGACAGGGACTTTCAAACCAGATAATGGAGATATCCAAATCGGCGGTGAAACAGTGTATGAAAATGTACGCTGCAAGCAAAAGATCGGATATATACCCGATGAGCTTTACTTTTTCCCCCAGTATACCGTACAACAAATGGCTAATTTTTATAGACAGCTCTATCCCAACTGGAATGAAAAACGCTACATAGCGCTTCAAAAAGTATTTGAACTGGATGAAAAGAGACGAATCGGGAAAATGTCCAAAGGAATGCAGCGACAAGTTGCTTTCTGGTTAACTTTATGTACGATGCCTGAAGTACTCATTTTAGATGAACCTATTGATGGACTGGATCCATTTATGCGAAAAAAGGTATGGAAATTGCTTATTGAGGATGTGGCTGAACGAGAAATGAGTGTACTGATATCCTCCCATAATCTTAAGGAGATTGAAAATGTTTGCGATCATGTAGGCATTATTGATGCAGGCAGAATGATATTAGAACAAGATCTAGATGAATTAAAATCTGATTTTTACAAAGTGCAAATTGCCTATAGAGACGGATTTCCTGAAAAAGCGGGAGAACAAATGACGATCCTCCACCGTGAAGACCGTGGTAGTGTATCCTTACTCATCATCAAAGGAGATAAAGAAAAAAATATCGAACAGCTACAGCAACATAAACCTTTGCTTCTGGATATGCTGCCATTGACACTGGAAGAAATATTTATTTATGAACTAGGAGGGAAGGGATATAATGTGGAAGACATCATTCATTAACAAAACCATGATCAAAGAAGATATCAAACGTTATTGGCTTATTGGCATTTTATATTTTATTGGATTGTTTGCTGTAAAAGGACTTAAACTGATAGGCAGTATCAGCGATCCACATTTTAGATTAGACAATATGAGGTATTATTTTGCAGGTCACGCACCTAGAAATGAAGCGCTATTAACCATAGGGGTGGGGATCCTGATCATGGTTCTCTTATTCTCCTATCTGCATACTAAAAAAGCAGCTGGCATGATTCATGCCTATCCTCTAAAAAGAAAGACCTTATTTTTTAGTCATATGAGCTCTGCATTATTGATCACAACCCTCCCACTACTCGCAAATACATTTGCTACCCTACTGATCGTTAGACAGATAAACCCGAGCGAGGATATGCTTTGGTTTGGTATGATATTTTCAGCCTCTTCGATATGGATCGGATTTTTAAAAATGTTTTTACTGAATATAACCGTATTAGCAATAAGTGCTTGTGCTGCTATGGTTACAGGTCTTACAATCATTCAAGCCGTGCTTTCGATTATATTTCCTTTCTTGCCGTATGTCATAGGGGGTATCTTTTTTGCTGTTTTACAGTCTAACTTATGGGGATTTTCTATGGATGCCTATCCACTCGAGCAATTACTTCCCAAAGTCACCCCGATCATCTTTTTAACAGGCATGTATGTAAAATTATCCGGACTGATGATTTTATCTTACAGTATAATCACCCTCGTACTTTTTATCATTGCTTTCTATCTATACCAAAAAAGAAATTTGGAATACGCCACAGAAACGATCGTTTTCTCTCCTTTGAGCCATATATTTAAATACGGTACTGCCTTTTGTGCTATGGTATTCGTAGGTTTTTATCTGCAAAATCTTATGAAAGCTCCAGTATGGTTATATATCGGCGGTGTGCTCGGCTCTTATATTGGATACATCATTGCTGAAATGCTGCTGCAAAAATCTATCTGGGTATTTCATAAATGGAAGGGATATGCTGCATTTATAGGCATTATGGGTATTGTTTTTGTATTGCTTCATTTTGATATAGCAGGATATGAAAAACGAATCCCCTCTACCCAAGATATCTATGCAGTCATATATGATATGCCTTATCGTAAAGATCATGTAAGCCGTGAACCTTGGCAGCGCAATCACTTTATCACAGAACCCCAATCGATCCAAGCCGTAACCAATATTCATAACTTATTAATTCAAAGCAAAGATGCATTATCTACAGTAGATCCTCTAGTAAACAATCGATGTTTGTACATTACATACATCCTCAAAAATGGAAAGGAACTACAAAGATTGTATGTGATCCCTGCAGATCTACTTATGCATAACCCCGATGAAGTAACGGTCGTAACATCCCCTGAGTATAAACAGATGAAATACTCTACCTTGTTTGATATAGATGAAAAACAGATCGATCAATTATCTATTCAAGGTTCTAGAGGAAAAGGATTAACCTTAGTGAATCCTGACGAATGCAGAGAACTCATCGAAATCTTGCGTCAAGAGGTATTAGCCTCTTCTTATGAAGAAATGACCAGTCCTCTTCAATGGGGCGCTATTCTGATGGAAGCACAAAATAATCAGCTTTCTGAAGAGGAGATCTACCATGGTTATCAAAGATCAGGCGTATTTCTTGGCACATTTGTTAAAACGTATGATCGCCTAGAGCAGTGGCTGACACAAAAGGGTTATATTCATAAAGTAAGACTAATGCCTGAGGAGATAGAGTATATCCAAGTGAATGAATTAAAGTCTCCTGGCTCTATTCATACAGTGAATGATCTTCGTAATAGAATTGTTCAAGAAGATACTTTATATGCATCCCAACAGACTCTGACAGAACCAGAAGAAATAGAAGAAATTCTAAGGACTTATGTAGATTATTTACCTGGTAGCATTACCCAAATTGTAAAGATCCAATTGAAGAGTGGTGAGAGCGAGTATGTATTTTTAAAAAAATAATAAAAGACTCTTACTATAATAAAAAGAACTGTGAAGCATCATGCTTTACAGTTCTTTTTATATAGTGGTATTATTTCGACAGGTTTTCATGTGTGGGTATTACCCCTGCAGCATAGCATAAATATCTTTCTCTGGTACTGGTTTACTGATCAGATATCCTTGGATCATATCACAATGATAGCTTGCCAGCTTTTCAAATTGCTCTTCTGTTTCTACTCCTTCTGCCACTACTTTTAAATCCATATCATGGGCAAGGAGCACGATCGTTTTGGTTAGATCTTTACCTGCTATATCAAGACATATATTATCTACAAAAGATTTATCAATCTTCAATGTATTAATCGGAAGTTTATGCAAATAACTAAGGGAAGAATACCCTGTGCCAAAATCATCCAAATAAATCATAATACCTACTTCCTTGAGTTGCAGGAGTTTTTTCGCATTGGATTCAAAGTTTTGCATTAAAATCGTTTCAGTTACTTCTAATGCTATATCTTCATAGGGTGTATTTGTTTCTTTAAAAATGCCAATAATCGTATCCACAAAACCATTCTGCATGATTTGATACGGAGATATATTTACAGATATCTTTAAATTTTCATATCCCTTTTGTTTGAGCGTATGATTGAAGATACATGCTCTTCTTAATACCCACTCTCCGATCGAGAGGATGAGTCCTGTTTCTTCTGCCAGTTTTATAAACTTTATAGGGGACACGAAACCATGGTCTTTACTAAACCAACGCAGCAGTGCCTCAAATCCACATATCTTTCCTGTTTCAATATTTACCTGTGGTTGATAATATACCTGCATTTCATTTTGACTTAGGGCATTACGCAAACTATTTTCCATTTCCGTTTTTTCCGTGACTTCTTTATTCATAGACTCATTAAAAATGCTGAATGCCCGCTTGCCCGAATATTTCGCTTTGTACATGGCTGTATCTGCATTTTTATGTAAGTCCTCAAAGGTACGGCCATGATCTGGATAGATCGTAATACCCATACTGCCTGACATATAGATCACATGATCATCTACGATAAATGGCTCATCAAAAACAGTAAGAATTTCATGCGCCACTCTATCAATCTCTTGACGATCCTGGTGCCCATAGGTAAAGATAATAAACTCATCTCCCCCTAATCGACTCACCAAAGCATCTTTATCTGCTTTTAGCGCTAAGAATCGTTTCCCTAGTTCTATTAAAAGTTGATCTCCTACAGAATGACCAAAAGAGTCATTAATATTTTTGAAATTATCTGTATCCACAAAGAATAAAGCACCCATATCTTCTTCATCCAGGTTCATCTGTACCAGTTGTTCGAACCACTCTCCTAAAAATCTCCGATTAGGAAGGTTGGTCAATGGATCATAGTAGGCAAGGAATTTGATTTCTTCTTGGTTATCTGTAATTGTTTGATATTGTACTCTTAATTCATCTTCTGATGCTATTAATTCTTCATTTATGGCTGCCAGTTCCGCATTGCTTTTGATTAATTCATATTCTGCTCTTTTTCTCAGAAAGGTATTAATACCCAATAGGCAGATCAAAAAGAGTAGAAATAGTATAATCGCCACAACCATCCATACTAGTGACTTATACGTTTGATAAAATGAGAATGGTTTATTGACAATAATACTTCCAGGTGGGATCTGTTCCAAGGAAATATTAAACCGCTCCAGTACATCATAATCAAACATAAGTTGGGCTGTTTTTTCTTCAATCAAAGGAATTGTCCCTGCATCTTCCCCTTGCAGGACTTTAATCACCAATTCAGCCCCAGCACTTCCTTGCGAACTTCCACTTAAGAGGCTCCCCCCAATAATTCCCTGTCCCAATGTCATGTCATATATATCATATAGCGGTTGGGATAAATGTTGACTGATTAGTGCTCCCGCATTGTCTAGGTCTATCGTAGTGCCTTCTCCATCCGTCATAAAGGTTGTCATAATAAATGCGGATTCCTGATCCTGAATAGGTAAATTTCGGGATATGTCCTTTATAATCAGGTTGCTTAAAGATTCTACGGTCACGTCTGGCATACGCGCTTGCAGGATAGACACCACTTCTTCATAGGCTCCAATGCCGCTCTCCGTATGATCATGGATTACATAAATCTTTTTAATATGAGGGTTTATATATCGTGCTGCTTTTATACTGCCTTCGGGATCCATTCTATCGATCACACCTGTAAGATTTTCATTCTGATTCTTGATCCGGATCGCTGTTTCATTAAATACACCACAAAAAACGATAGGCGCATCCGATAAAATCTCTTTTCTATGTTCTAGTGCAAATTCCAGTGCTGCATCATCGGAAGTAAGAATGATATCTATTTTTTTATCTTGATACTTATATTTCAGAGCCGCATATACATTATCAAGATTTTCTTGTGTAGGATGTCTTTTCCAATCCATATATTCCATATGAATCGTGGCATTCTGTAAAGATGTATCAAATGTTTGCAATATGCCTTCTGAGACACTACTCGTCCATGATAACGTAGGATGATAGGAGTGAAGCACCAACACCGTAGGATACTCTTGTTGAATATCCCCGTACGCAAAACTATACTGTAGGCTAAAAAATGCAACAAGAATGATTAGGATACTAAGATAAGCCTTTCTTTTTAAAAATAATGTCATAATAATCCACCCACTCTCTATAAAACTTCATTTATCCTATCGTATCGCTTAAAAAGTATATCTACTTGCTATCATTCCTTATAGAACACTGATCCTATGTATATATTGTGTACTAGGGTATAGACTCTCTAATTATATTAAACAACAAAAAAACAAAAAATTCAATTCCAAAAAAACACATTTTTCATTCACAGCCTGTATTTTGCCTTATATATACCACAAACACATCCAATCCCTTACTATTAGACTTTTTATCTTTTACAAATCATGTATTTTCTTTCCACAATAAGGGCAATATAATTTTTTTTCATCTTCGTCAATGTCTTTGCTCTTCTTTTTCTCATTCATCTCTTCCATGAATCCCGAACTGATAATACCTGTCGGTAACGCTACCAATCCGATTCCTAATATAGCAATGACTCCGCTTAATAGTTTACCAATCCCTGTAATTGGATACACATCCCCATACCCCACTGTGGTTAATGTAGCTACTCCCCACCAAAAGGATGCAATGATATTAGGAAAGGCTTCTGGTTGAATATCTGTCTCTACATAATACATCATAGAAGAAGAAAGAAGCAGAAGCAAAAATGTGATAAACATAGTCACCGTCAATTCCTCTTTCCTCTTTCTAAAAACAGACTTGATCATATCCATAGATTCTGTATATCGATTAATCTTCAAAACCCGTAAAAGCCTCGTAAGTCGTAAGATCCTCAAAAATCTCAAATCCAGACGGAACATCAACGGCAAATAAAAAGGTAGAATCGCTGCAAGATCTATGATGGCTATAAAAGAAAACATGTATGTTAGCAAAGCTATACTTGGTATTTTGTCAGGATACTTATACCGAGCACACCAAAGCCGCAGCATGTATTCTATGGTAAATACGATAACAGAGATATATTCGAAGGTACTAAAAAATCCTCTATATTGCATCCGTATAGAAACAAAAGACTCTAATATGACTGCGATCACATTTAAAATGATGAGCGAGATAATAACTAAGTCAAAACGAGCACTCATTTGATCTCCCTCTGAAGCCTTCTCAATAATTTCATACGTTCTAAATCTTATGCCTTTATCCATCTATTGACCCCCAATATATCTGATCTCTATTTCTTTTTTATAGTCTATCCTCATTATATTATACTTTGTCGTATAAGAGCAACTTATAAGTGAAAATAAACAAAACCCCTGTCATTTACACGACAGGGGTTTTGTTTATGCATTTGGAGTAATCACTGTTTGAGACTCCATGAAAGATTCAGTTAATTGTTGTTTTGGTACTTCATAAGGTTTGTACCAGTTTTTGTTGATGCATAGTTTTTTGATCGTACCATGACCTGTAACGATTTGATTTAAACTACTGGAGTACATCGTTTGGATCTCTGGAGTCGCTGCTGCTAATACAGCCGCAAGATATGCATTGGCTGCCGCTGTAGACCCTGCTAGCAACTGATTGGCTATGGTTTGATCTTCCATTTGTTTGTTTGCTCCTATGATCGCATTAATTAATGACGCCATATCAATGCACCTCCCCAACGCTTATGACTTCATTTTCAATAATAAATTGCTGCATTCCTTTGATTCGGTTTTCTGTTGTTAACATGGATGCATTAAGTTGTGCTTTTAAATCATTGTCTGTCACAAAAGGTTCCATGGCTTTCACTTGTGATAACGCATTGGTGTCCATCTGAAGTAATTCTCTTAAAGATAAAACTTCTGCATCTGATAATTTTCTCATTTTACAACCTCCTATATAAGTATCATATATAGTTTATCAATCTTGGGATATTCTATACTCGAAATATATCTGTTAATTTATGTAAATCTTATATTTTTTTAGAAGGCTAAACTCGATATTGACAGTCTAGGATGATTCCTGTCACAATAGATAAAGATATACTATGACTTTTATAAAGGATGTGACCATATGAAATTATGTATCTTAGATGCAAATACACTTGGACAAGATATAGACTTGTCCATATTTGATGTTTTTGGAGAGGTATCGATCTATGGAATGACCAAACCAACTGAAGTGGCAGAAAGAATTCAAAATCAAGATATTATCATTGCCAATAAAGTGGTTTTAAACGAAGAGAATCTCTCCCAGGCACCCACGGTAAAACTCATCTCCCTTACCTCTACTGGGGTCAACAATGTGGATCTAGACTACACAAAAAAAGCGGGCATCGCGGTAACCAATGTAGCAGGATATTCGACTGATAGCGTTGTACAACATACGTTTGCCATGGCCTTCTACCTTCTTCATCATTTGTCCTACTATGACCACTATGTTAAATCCTCTACCTATGTAGATAATGATTCTTTTACCCATTTAGAAAAACCTTTCGTAGAACTAAAGGGTAAAACTTGGGGAATTATCGGTATGGGTGCTATTGGTCAGTCTGTGGCTACTATCGCTCAGGTATTTGGATGCCGTATCGTATACTTCTCTACTTCTGGCAAAAATACGGATCAACCCTATGAAAATCTACCGCTTTCAGCTCTTTTACAGCAGTCTGACATTATATCCATCCATGCTCCACTCACCTCTCAAACCCAAAACCTGATTACTTATAAAGAGCTGCAGCAAATGAAGAAAAGTGCTATACTCCTGAATGTGGGCAGAGGCAGTATTATCCATGAACCAGACTTGGCTCAAGCCCTAGATGAAGAATTGATTGCTGGTGCAGGTCTAGATGTGCTTGCGTCAGAACCTATACAACAAGATAATCCCCTGCTGCAGATCAAAAACAAAGAACGGCTTTTGATTACGCCTCATATTGCATGGAGTAGTATAGAAGCCCGTATGCGGCTGATCCATGAAGTATCCTCTAATATCGAAGCATTTTTAGCTGGAAAAGAAAGAAACCGGGTATAACAAAAAGAACACCTGTATAGATGATGCCAAATCATCTATACAGGTGTTCTTTTTGCTAGGTATCTCTCAAGTTACAAACAAAGAGAAGGGAAACTCCTCTGGAGGCTGTAGCGTAAAACTGCAAACCTTTTTATTTTGGGGATGATGAAAAGAAATACTCCCCGCCCACAGGGCAATTTGTGTCCACCCTTTTTTGTCTATAAACATTTTATTATACTTCGTATCTCCCCATAAAGGAAAACCTTCATGGCTGAATTGAACCCGGATTTGATGATGGCGCCCTGTGAGTAATTGGATCTTTACAAGACTTAGCGTACCGTACTCGTCGGTTTCTGTACTGCCGAGTAATTCATAGGTAAGTACAGCTTCCTTTACTTGTTTTGCATTTTTCGCATTCTTTGTGACTACCCTTGAAAGATTCGTTGCTTGATTTTTCACAAGATCATGACGCAGTTCATCTTGATTTTTTTCAGGTCTTCCACAGATGACTGCATAATATTCTTTTTGAAACCGTTTGGATCTGATTTCTTCTGATAATTTGGCATTGGCATCCTTGGTCTTTGCAAATACCATCAGTCCCCCTACAGGTCTGTCCAATCTATGAACTATGCCTATGTATGGATCTTGATGCTTAGAATATTTGCTTACCAGATATTCTTTCAATAGAGAAATCATATCTGTATCCCCTGTTTTATCACTTTGTGAGGGTATCTTTGGAGGTTTTACGACCACCAAAATATGCTGATCTTCATATACAATAGTAATATCCATGCATGTCACCTTTTTTCGTATTTTGGGATCTCAGAAAAAGTATGTGGTAGGGCAAATACTTTTTCTAAGATCCCTATTTTGTATACCATGTATTTACATCCTGCAAGATCTTAAAATTGGTCAAGTCATAGTGGAGTGGCGTGATGGTTACATATCCTTGTTTCATACAATATGCATCCGTATCCATCTCTTCTGAATCTATAGGCTCTCCCTGTATCTCTAGATGGATCTGTCCCTCTTCGTCTAGGGTTTCTACTAACACATGCTTGTATTTTCGCTGCCCCATCGGACAGACTTTGATTCCTTTGATCTCTTCTACATCCACAGCAGGCACATTCACATTGAGCACAAGATCCCCTTGTATATGCTGCTTATGGGCTATTTTCAAAATCTCTGCTGCATATTGCGCGGCAGCCTCATATCGTTCTATGTGATTCGTCACTTCTACTGAGATCGCTATAGAAGGAACTTTATACACTGCAGCTTCTACCGCCGCTGATACAGTCCCCGAATAGATCACATCCGTACCTAGGTTTACACCTTTATTAATACCCGATATGACCATATCTACAGGATCTTCGATCAGTCGTTCAATCGCTACTCGAACACAGTCCGCCGGAGTACCCACTACACTGAAAGCCTTTGACTTAAGTCCTTTGATCTTTACTTCTCGTATAATCATAGGTCTCTGGATGGTAATCCCATGGCCTGAAGCACTCTTCTGCTCACTAGGCGCGGATATGACTATTTCATGTTCTTTCTCTAATTCCTTGCACAATGCATATATCCCTGGCGCAAAAATTCCATCATCATTAGTGAGTAATAGCTTCATCCTTATTTCCTCCATTACTTAAAGATAGCTTTATTGTATCATATTTCTCTACTATATTCATAACCAACTTTTTAAAGCATCATCCAAAGAAGACTTTCCACCTAAACATTGATTTAGATAAAAAAAACTACAGAGCAATGCTCTGCAGTTCTAGTTGCTATTATCATCCGATCTATCATTGCGATAATCAATATATCCTGGATCTTCTGGCATAATAACCGCACAAATAATGTAAACCAATAATCCGCTGCCTCCAAAGAAGGTAAAAAGAATCCAACATAATCTTACCAATGTAGCGTCTAATGAAAAATATTGTGCAATCCCTCCACATACTCCGCTGACTTTGCGATCACTCGCTGATTTATACAGTTTCTTTTCCATCAAAATTCACTCCTATCTATTTCATTTTTATTTTTTGTTGCTTTGAATCTATATACGCAAATATTTTATGCAAGTTTGATATGTTTATCATTGTATTTTAAATTTGTGCATGACTGATCTGTATATAGTACTATAAATCCTCAATGCAACGTCTCTTTTATAGCAGTGCCTTGAAACCCAGCAAAAAAAACAAAATCAAAAACATTCCAATGAGAAAACACAACAACACAAAAATCAAAATTTTATGATGGTTATGAAGCTGTTTTTCATGTGCTTGTTCCATCTCAACGTCCACTATCTCTTCAGTAGGACTACTTTCTTGCTTTAGTTCTTCAATAAACTTCATGAAATCCAAACCGCATATATGACAAAAAAGCGCACCCTCTTTTTGATTTGCTTTACATTTAGGACATTTCATCCTTATGCCCCCCATTTTTACATTTCTATATTTATATTTATAATACACCAGTTTACAAGTTTTCAAGCAGCATTATTTAGTCCAAGGAAGGTATTTACTGCATTCTTAACAGCAGCATAAATTTTGCCCTTTTCGAGCTGCTGCATGAAGATGTCAAAAATTAATTCTTGGTTCAATCGGTCTCCA
>CALKRZ010000055.1 GCA_937989765.1 uncultured Clostridia bacterium
TGCAAAAGAAGTAAAAGAAGTAAAAGAAGTAAAAGAAGTAAAAGAAGTAAAAGAAGTAAAAGAAGCAAACCTACAACAAGTAAGCCAAGCAACACGAGAATTCATACAAAAAAATGATATACCTCCTACAGTAAAGAATATAAAATTCATCGAAGAACTGCAAAAGAATCCAGAAATACAAAAGCTCCTACAAAAAGCAGACCAACTGATCAAAAGGGAATTCGGGATCAATCAATCAGCTATAGAAATCGTAATAAAACCTGAAGTAAAGCAAATACAAGAAGGCAGACCGATACAAGAGTCCGTAGAAAAAGTACAAGAAATACTGGAAAAGATCACAGCAGCAGAGAAAAGTCCTACAGAACTACGTAATGTGGTTGTAGAAGTGGCAAGACAGCAGAATCTAAAAGCAGTAGAAGCAAAAGAAGTAAAAGAAGCAAACCTACAACAAGTAACCCAATCAACACGAGAATTTATACAAAAATATAATATAAGGCCTACAGTAGAAAATATAGAATTTATCCAAGAACTACAAAAAAATCCAGAAGCACAAGAACTCCTGCAAAAAGCAGATCAGCCTCGCTCTATTATGGAGTTTATGATACAAAAAAATATTCCACCCACAGAAGAAAATATAAACCTAGTTCAACAGCTTCAGAAAGACCCTCAGTTTGATCGTTTGGTGCAGAAGGCAGATCATTGGATCAAAGAAAACATAGGAGACGATTATTCCACGGATAAAGTGTTATTTAGACCTGTAGAGATGGAACTACAGCAGGGTAAATCAGTACAAGAAGCTGTGAATCAAGTAAAACATCAGCTTCAAATAGTACAAGAGGCTGCAAATCAAGTAAAGCCTCAGCTTCAAATGGTACAAGAGAGTATAAACAAGCAGTCACCATCAGCTAGCAGCCCTATAAGCTCGTCTGCGCAAGAGCAGCAATCCATACATGAATTTATGAAGCAGAACAGTATACCCCCTACCCTAGATAACATGGTGCTTATACAAGCGATGAAAGCAGATCCAGAGCTGACTCAGATGATACAGCAGATCCAAAGCATCTATACAGAGTTACAGGTGGAGATTGCCCCTATAGAAGCGGCTATCTTACCCATATATAAAGGTCTATCTAAGGATATGTCCGCAAAAGAGGCGTTGCAGCAAGTAAAAGAGCGGCTCAATCAGATAGTATATGAAAATACCGAGTCACAAGGATCAGAGCGTATCCCTCAAGCAGTGCGACAAGCGCTCCGTAGTGCCAACTTGGCAGATACTTACGATAATCTCCAAAAGGTCGTATACCTTCAGGAGCAAGAACTACCTGTACAATCGGAAAACCTAACCAAGCTGAGCTATATGCAGGAGAATATCAGACAGTTTATGAGCAAAGCCTCACCCAAAGTCATGAACGATCTTCTACGACAGTATCCTGATCTACCCAATATGCCCCTAGATCAACTAACAGAAGCAGTCCGTGAAATAGAAGAAAAGAATACTCTACAAACAAAACTTGCTGCTGCTAGTGAAGAAGTACAAATCCAACAAGTTATAAAGCAACTACAAAAACTGCAGCAGGTAGATCAGCCTACCTTGGCATTCATCGAAAAGCACCAGATCCCTATGACGCTGAACAATTTAGAGCTTGTGAAGCAAATGGTGCACAATCCTTTCCATTTTGGGAAGGAGCTTGATAACTTCCAAGAGCTAATAAAACAAAAGCTAGGGAAGGAAGAAAAATTGCAGGAAGTCATCCTAAAGCCAAGCATGGAAAAACTCCGCAAAGGAAAAGCCGTAGAAGAAGTACTAGAGGAAGTAAGACAAAGAGTGCAAGCCCTAAAACAGGAAGCAGCCCAAGCAGCCCTACCCCAAGAGGAAAGACAAGCTCTATGGAAGATGGGAACCAACATCGAGAAAATGATCGATATGCAAAAGCAAGTGCAGAAAAATGAACTGCTCTACCAGATCCCAGTACAGCTCCATGACCGTATGACACATATGAATCTATATATCATGAAGGATGGACAGGAAACAAAAGAACTGTCTGACCGAGATCTGCGGGCATTTATCTCTCTTGATACAGAAGCACTAGGTACAGTACAGGTATATATGCGCATTACAGAGAAGTCTGTCAGTTTTCAGATCAACTCTGAATATGAAAGTGCTACCCAGTTTCTACAAATGAATCAACAAGATCTGCAGCACACGATAGAACAGATTGGATATAGGGTAGGGAAAATGCAGTATGGACAAGAACCAAAGAAAAACCCTATGTCACAAGAGATCAACCCAGCTTTAAAAATTTCCAATAGAAAACTGTCAAGCAGTGGGTTTGAAATGACGATATAAAAACTGTAGAAGTAGAACAACCAAAAAGGAGGGAATCCGTTGGCGCAGAATGAGGAGGAAAAAGAACAAAACCCAGAAAAAATCCCCAAATCCTTATACGACATCGTTTCCCAGGTTGTTACGTTTATAGACAAAATGGACCAGCAGCAGAAGGCAAAAGATCCAAAATATAAAAAACAGTAAAGACATTCACGCAGATGTCGATACACTAAGTAGAAAAATTCATATAGGGAAGGTGTTATAATGAGAATAAATCATAATATCCCAGCACTTCGTTCACAACATTCATTGGGCAAAACCAATGGTACGATGGATAAAGTAATGGAAAGACTATCCTCTGGACTTCGAATCAACCGAGCAGGAGACGATGCAGCAGGTCTTGCGATCGCAAATAAGATGCAGACACAGGTAAGAGGACTAAAAGTGGCTAGCCGTAACTCATTAGATGGAGTTTCTCTAGTACAAACAGCAGAAGGCGCACTCGCAGAAGTGCAATCCATGCTGCAACGTATGCGTGAACTAGCTGTACAAGGGGCAAATGGAACACTAGCAGCAGAAGATAGACGTGCGATCCAAAATGAAGTATCACAACTTACAGATGAAGTAACAAAAACAGCGAACTTAACAGAATTTAATAGGATCAAATTATTAAATGGTCAGATTGATAGACGTTCATTCACGAATGATGAAAAGGTTACGAGACCTGCATTTGTCAGTGATACAGTGATACCAGGAAGTTATAATCTGAAAGTATTGGGAGCGGGATTAAAGGCAAAGGCATCTGGTGATGCAGGTACTGTAACGGATGGATCATTTGGTGCAGGACGTATCAATATAAATGGTGAAGAAGTAGATATCAAAGAGACAGATAGCCCAGATGTGGTATTTGCAAAACTTCGAGATCTTTGCGAAAGAGTGGACATCGAATTAACAAGAGATGCGACTTGGGGCAGTGGAGGTAAGTTATATCTAGAAACAAAAGAATTTGGAAGTGAACAAAAGATAGAGATCAAGGCAACAAATGTGGGCATGCTAGCAAATATGGGGCTTAAGAATATTTCAGAAGGTAATCCTACTACAGGTACATTGCAAGGAGTAGATGCAAAAGTAGAATTGAAATTTGAAAATAAAGGATTTCAAACTACGGCTACAGTCACTACAAGAGGAAATAGAGTAGAAATTACCGATGCTAATTATCAAAGAGTGTATTTAGATATTCAAGTAAATGATAATGGTACAACCCTACAAAAAGGTACAACTATTAATCAAGAAACAGGAGCAATTGGAGCTGGAAAGTTAATAAATATAACTAATGTAAAGGGAGTAGCACCAGTAGCAATAGTAAATGCAGTAGCAGCATTGCACGCAGAAGAAGTTGCAGGTGGTGTTACACAAACTATTAACTTTGGTGCAGATAATGGTGCAGCACCGAACAATTTAAAAATTGTATATGCTGCAGGAGCCACAGCAACAGATGCAACTGCTGCATTTAATGGTACAGATACGATCACAATAACTACAGGCACAGGAGCTAATAATACTGCTGCATTGGTACAAGCAGCTTTAACTGGTTTGGATTTATCAAGTGTAGGGGTGGATGCAAGTAAGATTACTGTAATAGGAAATGTTGGCGGTGTAGCGAATACAGCTGCATTAACAGTTGCCTCTACAACACCTTCGACTCCAACAACTGCAGGTGTTACAGCAGCACCAGCTATTGCAGAAGTAAAAGGTTCGACGGAGTTTACAATCGCAGCTCCATTAACAGCTAGAGAGGAACTCATAATAGCAGGTCAAAAGATTACAGTATATGCAACTGACGCAGAAAAGGCAGCAGCAAATAACAATACAGGGGATATATATGGCATTAGTTTGCAAACTGCCCCTTCAATGAATGATCAAGCAGCGGCTATAGCTGCAATGAGTTTTCCAGGTTGTACTGCCACTCCTCTTTTTCCTACTACAAATACAGTAAAGATTGAGCAAGTTACTGGGGGTACTGGTAATGTAACAGCACCACAAGGATTGGAAACAGTTAACTTTACTGTTCTTGATGCAGGCCCTCTCCAACTTCAAGTAGGACCTAATGAAGGCATGAAGATAGAGCTTCAAGTTCCAGAATTAACAGGCACGGCATTAGGACTGGATCGGATCAATATGCGTACAGCCAAAGGATGTTCAGAAGCGATAGCTATACTTGATACTGCGATCAATGAGATCTCTAGTGTGCGTTCTAAACTCGGTGCATACCAAAACCGCTTAGAACACACGATTGCTAATATTGATACGACCACAGAAAATACCACAGCCGCGCTATCCCGTATTCAAGATGCGGATATGGCTTTTGAAATGGCTCAATATACCCAAAAGAATATTTTAGCCCAAGCGGGTGTCTCCATGCTCGCCCAAGCAAATCAAAGACCACAAGCCATACTGCAGCTTCTTCAAGGATAATAAGATAGGGGAGACCATAGATGGATAATGTGACAGCTAGAATTGTGAATGCTAATCCCACACAGCTTATTGAGATATCCTATGAGATCATCCTAGAATCCTTGGATACGGCTAAAGAGCAGATCAAAGTAGGCAATGAAAAAGAGATCCTGCGTTCTGTGGAACAGGCACAGAAGATCCTTAGAGATTTGATGGATTCTCTGGATATGAGCTATGAGATTTCCCTAGAGCTGATGTCTATGTATCTATATATCAATAAAGCCATCATCCAGGGCTGGATCGGTAAAAATGCCGATAAATTTGATGAAGCCCAAAAGCTTCTCAGAACCTTGCTGACAGGATGGAACGAAGTAGCGGCTGCAGATAAAAGCAGTGCCCCTGCTATGGCAAATACCCAACAAGTATATGCAGGGTTGACCTATGGTAAAGGAAGCTTGAACGAATCTGTAGTAAATGATAAAAATAGAGGTTTTAAAGCATAATAAAAGAGACTGTAGAGGTGGGTTTGTACTCCTCTTCAGTCTCTTTTTTATATGCATTTCATATTTTTATTTTATGGCTTTCAATCTAGCGATATCATAGGTATTTTCTTTGGTTACGATCTCCACGATATTTAGTTCTTTTCGGATTGCTTTGAGATCTCCTTGCATTTCAACAATCTCATAGTTGATCTTATCCACTTCAGCTTTAGTGACCTGTGCTGGATGTTCTAAGGATCTTAATAGCTGAGTATGCTCCTGCATTTGTGGTTTGAGTTCTTGCAAGGACTTTAATATCTGAGTATGCTCCTGTACTTGAGATTTGAGTTCTTCCAAAGACTCAAGTTTTATGAGGATTTTTTCTAATAATTGTGTATCAGTCATGGCAATTCCTCCTTCTAATTTATTATAGCATAGTATTGCCTTTTAAATAATACTGAAAAAATATTTTATGTCAGGCTTTCTATAGTAAGTTTTTGTTCAATACAGAGGATATGCTGAATAAAAAAGGAAATTTTTGACTATAGTAGTAGTATGAAGAATAATAGGGGGTAGGATGATGAAACCCATGATGATGCAGCATACAAAGAGTATAGTCAAACCAAAAAAGAAACGATTTGCCATAACCTTACCAAAAATGAAGAAGGATGCTGTGAGTGAAGAACAGGAGCTCCTGCATTGCTTAGAAAAAGCAAAAAAAGAGTTAGATCTTGTATATCATCGTTTTGATGATGAGACGGATCAAGATTTACTAGATAGCTATATTTATGAAGTAAAGGCCCTGCAAATGAAATATCAGTATCTTATTAAACAGGTCAAAGAAAAAGGTATGGTAGCCAAAGGATTTGAAGAGATCTCCTAGGGCACTTTCTTTCAGATGCCTAAGCTTCTAAACTTGTCACACAGTGCATATACTGAAATTAATAAATGATCTCTGCAAAAATATTTGCCTTACTATATACTTTTACAGAGATCTTTAATAAACCCGAGGAGTGGTGATATGGATACCACAACAGTCGTATTATGGATGATCGGTATTTGTTGTGTGATGCTTGTAATGATTATTTTCGCTAGACATGTAAAAATACTAGGACGCGTGCTGATTAACAGTATCTTGGGAATCATAGGATTAAGTATAGGCAATCTACTCATGGGGTATATAGGCATACAGGTAGGCGTAAATATGATCACGATATTGACCATCGGATTTTTAGGTTTTCCTGGTTTTGTAGCCCTATATGCTATAAAAGCCATATTATGACAATAAATCCACATAAGTTCATATGTTAAAAGTTCTGAATAATATTATTTTAGGTATAACAAGCAAAATATGTTAATTTTTTAACGATAAACATAAAGGTATTTTCTAAAAGAAAATACCTTTTTTTATTGTTCGCATGAAATAAATAAAAATCAACATTGTGCCATTCACACTAAATAGCGAGGAATCAACAAAAAAACTGTATGTATAGGATGAGCTGTGAATATTGAATAAAAATGAAGTTGAAAATAAGTATTATTTGTATAAAATATAGTTAAATAAGTATCAATGTATACAATGTACTAGATATTGACACTAATTTATGACAGTGTTACACTAAGAAATGAAGAAATTTTTAACAATCAAGCGACATTTTTTGTGATGTGGCTAGTATACCTTTGAGGAGGGAATTTGCGAATGAGTAATGTTCTTGAAATCAGATGGCACGGTCGTGGCGGACAAGGTGCTAAAACCGCTTCTCTGCTATTAGCAGAAGCAGCATTTGACACAGGCAAGTATATCCAAGGCTTTCCAGAGTATGGTCCAGAAAGAATGGGAGCACCGATCACAGCCTACAACAGAATTAGTGACAAACCGATTACGATACACTGTAATATCTATGAGCCAGACTATGTAGTAGTGGTAGATGAAACACTCCTTGATGTAGTCGATGTAACATCAGGATTAAAAGCTCATGGTGCGATTATCGTAAATACAGAAAAGACACCAGAAGAAATGAAAGAAAAATTATCTACCTATAATTATAGTGGTAGAGTATATACGGTAGATGCGAAGAAGATCTCTATGGAAACACTGGGTAGATACTTCCCAAATACACCGATGTTAGGGGCTGTTGTAAAAGTAGCCAATGTAATGGATGAAAAAGTATTTATTGAATCCATGGATAATTCTTTTAAACATAAATTTGCATCCAAACCAACTGTAATCGCTCCTAATATGGAAGCAGTAAAAAGAGCATTAGTGGAGGTGAAAGGCGCATGAGTTCAATGAAAGATAAATGTATTATTGAAGGATATACTCCATGGCAAGAAACAACGCCTGGTGGTGTCGTTACTTCTACAGGAAATGCGCATTACTACAAAACTGGAGGTTGGAGAGCAGAAAAACCGATCTGGCTGAAAGATAAGTGCAAGCAATGTCTATTGTGCTGGCCTACATGTCCAGATAGCTCTATTCCAGTAGAAGATAAGAAGAGAGTGGATTTTGATTTTGATCACTGCAAAGGCTGTGGAGTATGTGCTGCCGTATGTCCTTTTGCTGCAATTGATATGGTTCCAGAAGGAAAGTAATATATACAAGGAGGGAAAAAACAAATGGCAATTCGTGATAAATTATCCGGTAACGAAGCTGTTGCCGTGGCAATGAGACAAATTAATCCTGATGTAGTAGCAGCATTCCCAATCACACCGTCAACAGAAGTACCTCAGTACTTTTCATCATATGTAGCAGATGGACTCGTGGATACAGAGTTTGTAGCCGTTGAATCCGAGCATTCAGCGATGTCTGCTTGTATCGGTGCACAGGCAGCTGGGGGTAGAGCGATGACAGCTACTTCTTCCGCTGGTTTGGCTCTGATGTGGGAAATGCTATATATTGCAGCATCTAGTAGACTGCCTATGGTGATGTCTCTAGTAACCCGTGCATTATCAGGTCCTATTAATATCCATAATGACCATTCTGACGCTATGGGCTGTAGAGATTCTGGTTGGATTCAACTTTTTGGAGAAAACAATCAAGAAGCGTATGACAACTTTATCATGGCGCTTCGTGTAGGAGAACACAAAGATGTACAACTGCCAGTGCTGAACTGCTATGATGGTTTTATTACTTCTCACTCCGTAGAAAATATGGAACTGTTAGAAGATAACCTAGTCAAAGACTTTGTGGGAGAGTACAAACCACAACATTATATGTTAAACTCTAAACAGCAGATTGCAGTAGGACCACTTGATCTACCACCTCATTATTTTGAACACAAGCGTCTTCAAGCAGAAGCGATGAGAAATGCAAAAAATGTAATCTTAGAAGTGTCTGCAGAATTTGAAAAAATGACAGGCAGAAAATATGGTTTGTTTGAAGAATATAGAATGGAAGATGCAGAAATCGCGATGGTCATCTTAGGATCCACAGCAGGTACTGCAAAATATGTAATAGACGAACTCAGAGAAAAAGGCGTAAAAGCTGGACTGATCAAAATTCGTGTATTCCGTCCTTTCCCAGCAGAAGAATTAGCTGCCGCATTATCTCATTGTAAAGCGATTGCTATAATGGACAAGGCTGACGGCTTCAATGCAAAAGGCGGTGCTTTATTCAATGAAATAAGAAGTGCAATGTATGATGGTGATGCAAGACCTGCGATCGTAAACTACATTTATGGTCTTGGCGGAAGAGATGTTCGTACAAATGATCTAGAAAAAGTATATGATGCCTTAGCAGAAATCGTAGCTACAGGGGTTGTAGGAGATCCATATAGATATGTTGGTGTAATCGATGCGAATGATGTAGCGGTGCAAGCAGAAGCTGCAGCAGCGCGTGAATAATCTAGGGGAGGTGTATGTACGTGGCTTATAATTTAAAAGAAACATCATTAAAACCTGAGAGATTGACAGGCGGTCACAGAATGTGTGCAGGCTGTGGTGCACCACCAGTAGCTCGTACGATTTTGAGAGCATTAAAAGAAGATGATAAAGCAGTTATCGGATCAGCGACAGGATGTTTGGAAGTATCCACATTCCTTTATCCATATACAGCATGGAAAGATTCCTTTATCCACACTGCATTTGAAAATTCAGCAGCTACTATTTCTGGAGCAGAAGCAGCGTATACAGCAATGAAAAAAACAGGTAAAATCGACGACACCTATAAATTCATCGCATTTGGTGGAGATGGTGGTACGTATGATATCGGTCTTCAATCTCTTTCCGGTGCGATGGAGAGAGGTCATGACATGGTGTATGTATGTTATGACAACGGTGCATATATGAATACAGGGATCCAAAGATCCTCTGCTACACCAAAATATGCGGATACTTCTACTTCTCCAGCAGGAAAAGTGGTACCAGGTAAACAACAATTTAGAAAAGAATTAACAAGGGTAATGGCTGCGCATGGTATTCCATATGTAGCGCAAACAGCACCTACCAAAAACTTCAAAGATTTATATGAAAAATCAGAAAAAGCAATCTATACGCCAGGTCCTGCATTTATGAACGTGTTGGCTCCTTGTCCAAGAGGATGGAGATATGAAACTTCAAAGCTCATGGAACTGAGCGAAATCGCAATAGATACTTGCTTCTGGCCATTATTTGAAGTAGTAAATGGAGAATACAAGTTAAGCTATAGACCCAAAAACAAACGTCCAATCAGTGATTGGTTAGAAGCACAAGGAAGATTTAAACATATTATGAAAAATCCTGAAGCGATCGTAGAAATCCAAGAAGAAATAGATCTTAAATGGACACAGCTATTAAGACTTTGTGGAGAACAAGAATAGAAAGTCGTGTAAAACAAAGAGAAGCCCAAAGCATAGGAGGGCTTCTCTTTGTTTTTACATCTAAAATAATAAAAGAGGATGTATAAAGATATCAACAAAAACAGAATAAAGCTGTGGATAAAAATGTGCAAAACTTTTGATGTAGTACAAAGAAAATATGTATAATTTCACAAAGAACTTGACTAAACTCAAAAGAAATGATAAGATAAGTTTGTGGATAAACATGTGGATAATATAGTAATAGCTTGTGTATAAGCTAATAAGTTACACATGGTTCACACTATGAAAATATATATAATATTATCCCGTTTGATAAGAAATCCCCGTTTCTTATCACCCTTAACACTAGATCCCCGTCTAGTGTTTTTCGTTATTTGCCATAGAATACTATCTAGTAATCATTTTCCATAGATGGATTGCATTTATGTTCAAATCGTACTATAATGAAGGTAGTAGAAAAATGTATTTCGAGGGGGTAAAGTAATGAAAGGTACAGTTGTATCAACATGGATACAAACTGCAAAACAGATGTACGGAGAAGAGTTAGTCCAAGAAGCGATGAAAAAAGCTGGCTGGGAGGGGGATAAACTTTTTACACCGACAGAAGATGTAGAGGACAAAAAGCCTATCGTTTTCGTAGAATATATCGCAAGCAAAAAAGGAATGACCACGAAAGATGTGTGGAAAGTCATTGGTATGGATAATACAAAAATGTTTTACAAGGTATATCCTGCTTTTTTTCAACATGAAAATCTATATACCTTTCTTCGTTCCATGCAGGATGTTCATGAAGTAATCACAGAGCGCATTGCTGGGGCGAAGCCACCATTTGTAGGGATTGAACCGATATCTAAAAGAGAAGCGATTTTTACCTATCGTTCCAAAAGAGCTATGTTTGATTATATGCTCGGCTTACTAGAAGGCGCAATTGTTCATTTTAATGAAGATGTAAAGATAGAGATCATGGAAAAAGGACAGGATTCTTGTATATTGAAATTAACTTTCCCGCAAGATATTTATTATAAAAAAACCTATGGACTCAATAAACTTTTATCCTTTGGATTTATTCGTAATGTAGAGGTAAAGATTGCCCTGCTGTCTTTGATATTGACATTGATTGTACATTTTTCGGCATCTGCTCTATTAACCGACATGCCTGGGATTGTTTCGCTAGTGGATATAGCAGCAGCAGGAGCATTTACTTTCCTTTCAGCACGCCTTTTGCTTAGACCCATCCGACAAGTAAAACAAAAGATTCAATCTTTTACACAGCGGAGTTATGTACAGGATGTTCAAGTGGAGACGGGAGATGGCTTTGAAGACTTGATGAAACTTTTTACTGGTTATCAAGAAGGACTTGTGAAGGATTTTGTAGGGTTTAAAGGTGTAACGGATGAAATGAGCGCCTTTGGAGAAGCTTTTAGGAAGATAGCAGAACGGATGAACAAGACTTCAGGCGATATCTCTGAGATTGTAGAGCAGGTGGCTTTTGGTGCTGTCAACCAAGCAGAAGAAACAGAAGTGGCTGTAGGTGTTTTGAATGATAATATCACAGCGCTAAAAGAAGTGGTAGAAAAAGAAAATGAAAGCAAGGAAATGTTAGAAGAGGTAGTGAATCAGATCAATCATAACTATGAAGATATAAAGGGAACCCTAAACAATCTTCAAATGGTGATTAAGCAGTTTGAAGGCCTTAAGAATAATGGAAGTGAACTTCAAGATAAAGCAAAAGAGATCACTAATATCGTGACGACAGTGACGTCTATTGCGGATATGACGAATCTTTTGGCCCTTAATGCTTCTATTGAAGCTGCCAGAGCAGGAGAAGCAGGCAAAGGGTTTGCCGTAGTAGCAGATGAAATCCGTAAGTTGGCAGAAGGCTCCAAACAGGCAGCCAAAGATATTAATGAAAATCTAAGTATGTTCACTCAACAGATTATTGGATTGGTGGGACAGATTGATAACCAGTATGCTGTGCTCAATCATGAAAGTACACAGTTGGATCGAGTCGCAGCTTCTAGCTATGAGGCTACACAAAGTATTGATCGTGTATCCGATACGATGATTGATATGATTAATCAGCTTTCAGAAGAAGCCAATAGTATGGGGCAAGTATTTGAAAAGATCGAATCCTTGGCAGCTATTGCAGAAGAAAATTCTGCGGTGTCTCAAGAGGTGAGTTCTAGTGTAACCAGTTACACAGAACAGATCAAGGCAATGATGAAGAATATTGTAGAATTCAATAAGATTACAGAGCAATTTAAACAAGATCTAAGTAAATATAGCATATAAGGCAACTTCAAGAAAAAACTTTGCAATAGGAGGGTCTATTGCAAAGTTTTTTCTTTCAGCTACCTAAAAAAAGCCTTCGGGCTTTTTTTTATGTACTAGGGTAAGTATTGT
>CALKRZ010000056.1 GCA_937989765.1 uncultured Clostridia bacterium
TATCTTTTTTAATATATTTCTGATTATTTAATAGCCACATGATTCCCCTATGTTCTCTATAGGATGAATCAGGAACTGTCTTATCCAGTATCATGATTCCTAGCTCTTTTGGTGCTGCCATTTGCCATAGGATCCATGGGAGGCCAACTGCAAGAGCCATAAAAACTATTAATAAGATACCCCACCTTTTTTTCATCAGCCCATTCCCCTTTGATGTGTATTTTTATCTAAGGCATGTATGTTACTGCTATCCATATACTTTATGTTAATTATACTTTATCACTTGCATACTGTAAAATCAAGGTCTTGCCCATACATCACCTACGATCATAACTTCAATACACCTGCTTACTGATGAATATTATAACCATACTTTATCGTAGTATTAAATTTTATACTATTTATTATCTAAAACATATTGACATATAATAATTACTATCATATAATATTAATAACACATATTATGATATGTGAATACATTTAATTACATTGGCTAGATATTACATCCATGCTACTAAAACTTGACTTGAATTTATTTTTACATACTGCCCCCTCAATCTGTAACATTTTAAACCAAATGGTAACCCCATGCCATTTGGTTCTTTTTTTACTCAGATATAAAAAAGCATAAAACTTGCAGATACTTATCTATATGGCATCTTAGTCACAGATCGAATCTTCTTCGATACAGAGCATGCTAGCTTTCATTGTATTTTTTGCTCAAAAGTAGTACTATTTTCACAATACCTTCAGATATAATTTCTTTATATTTGAGCTGATTTACGGGTTTTTTAATATTTTAAAATTTATAACATGGGAGTGATTTATATGATCGCATGGTCAGATGATATTCTGATTGGGTTAGATGTAATCGATCAACAACACAGAGAAATATTTAGCCGTGTACAAAAAATAATTATCATTAACAGTCAAGAAAGTGCGTATAAATCCGCAAGTGAAAATCTTGTTTTTCTTATGACCTATGTGAAAGAACACCTATCGGCTGAAGAAAAACTTATGGAAGAATCTACATACCCTCGTCTAGCAGAACATAAAGAACTTCACGCTAGATTGCTGATCGCTGCGGATAGAATATATGAGAATATCAAAACGGATGGAATTACCCCTCTAAATGTACTTGATATCGAATCCCTCCTCATGGGATGGTTCAAAACACATATCCTTACCCATGATAAGGATTTTGCTGAATATCTCAAGCAATAGATAGGATCTTCTACATAAAAAGTGTGTCTGTTTTCATTAACAAAACAGACACACTTTTTATATATTTTTTATTCTTCTTCCGTGCTCTCTTCTTTCTTTGTTAGCATCTTTTTCATGATTTTCATCTTAATTGGTATAAGCACTGCTATTACTATAACGATTGCCATCCATCCCCACCAAGGCATTCTCTTCACCTCCTATCTAAGTTTTAAACGTTTGTTTAACATGGGTACACAGAGTACTAATGCAATACAGCTAGATAGTAGAGTTGCGCCATTGGCTACAGCAAAATCTACATGTGCTAATGACTTGCTGAATATATTCAGATATGCTTGAAACCCCCAATAGTGTGGAAATATATAAAATATCCATTGAAAATCAGTAGGTACATAAACTGAAGCAATCGGTATACCCAAAAATGCTAACATAAGAGATTTAATGACTGCAACGGCTGAGATCAGGTTATCTGCAAATCCTCCAATCAAATATCCTAAGAACAGACCAATTCCTGCAGTCGTCATCATTGCTGTGACTACTCTGCCATAATTCGACTCTGCACCCATGATAATAAAAGTAGATACTATACCGATCACTACAGAACTGATCAGGCACATGCCCCCATGTGCCAGCATCAATTCATATAATCGCAGGGGTGTCACTGACAAAGCCCGAATTGCTTTACTCTCTTTTTCATCCACGATATTAAGACCTACAATAAAACCGCCTATAAGCACTGCCATAAGCAGTAGTAAACTGGCCACATATTCTCTTAGGACTGAACCTGATTTCCCAAGGCTTACATGTTCAAAGGTTGCTTTCGGCTCCTTTGACAAAATCAGCGATAGGAGTGTGCTCGCAATTAGTTCCGCTTCTTCTCCTTCATTCCCCTCCAATAAAATCGTATGACTTTCTCCAGATTTTATAAACCCAGCCACATCATCCGACTTTTCTACCCGTTTCTCTACTTGTTGTGCTGTATGATAGATTTCCACATTTGCATACTGTTTTAGACCCTCTATTACAGTATCATCCACTGCCTTTTCTACTGCCACTGTAAGCTTCATATTTTGCAGACTAGGGAGAAACAGCCTCATCCCCACTGCAATGATCACTGGAAACAAAAGAATATATACGATCATATTATTGCGCATTGCACTGGCAAATTCTTTCGCTATAAAGTTAAAAATCCGCTTGATCATGATTGTCCCTCCCCCATCAACTTATTCCGTACTGCATGATAGCTGATCACAATAAATAGGATAATTTCAATCCCTAAGGTAATACTCACAGCTGTAATCATGCCTGCTTTCCCTGTAGGAAATAATACCTCTCGAAGTCCAAACAGTACTGGATAAGAAGGAAGCCACTCCATAAAGGGCATTGATATGGCTGGGGTTAGATAAGATGCAATAGGCATACTTATTATGCCAATCACCAATACGCCAATAAATATAAACTGCTGTAGATTATCAAAAAAAACACTGATGGAAAGACCTACTAATGTCATTAGGAAACTGGCTAACACGACAATCATGAGTACTGCCAGTATATTTACTTGAAATCCCATCGTTAGGAATATTAATATACTAGTATATAATACCGCTAATCCTACATTAATCACGGCTTTAGATAAGATATAGACCATAGTTCCTGACGGTGTAATACGATATGCTCGGACACTGCCTTCTTCCTTCTCTTGAAAAACCATTACCGCAATCAATAAGAATCCTAACATGACTGCTTCTGTTACAACCATAAGAGGTACCATCATCTTATTAAAGGGAATAGGATCTGTCTTTGGTCTGAGATATTGCACCTGGTAATTAGCTTTTCTCGTGATCCCTCTTATTTCATCCAATGCTCCCTGTATGGTAGCATCTAGTACATTGATGATTTCCACCGACTCTGTTCCCTGATGAATAACAGTTACCTTAGCATTCTCCATGTCTCCTTCTAAAATAATACCGAGAGAATTACTATTTTTATCCACTGCCTCCAGTAATCCTTCTTTACTTTGAAAGATTCTGCCTTCCTCCGTTCCTTGATCCCTTGCGAAATCTTCTAGCCTCTTTTCATGGGTCAGATCTAAGAACAACTCATTGGGTGTGAGTTTTACTGTATTAGGTATAAGAAAAAGAATCACTGCGCTCATTAGTACAGCAAGTGTTATGACTACATAGTGAAAGTAGTTTCTTTGGGCTACAACCATGTCTTGTCGAAGTAGATTGATAAATCGCTTCATCCTACACCAGCCCTCTCCCTGTCAGCTTAATAAATATCTGTTCTAGAGATGCCTCTTGTGAATGAATCGTCTGGACATTCTTTGTATTTATAATCTCATGCAACTGCTTTCGATCATTTTCATTCTCTAGGAAAAATATTTCTCTTTTTATCTCCTTGCCTTCTACATATTCCACTTTTACAGATTTTTGACCATATTGCAGTTTAAGATTTCTAGGCGAATCCATGGCAGCTACTTTCCCTTCATTCAAAAATGCGACCTGATCACAAAGTTCCTCGGCTACAAGCATATTGTGGGTTGTCAAAAAAATGGTGGTCCCTTCTTTCTTTTTTTCTTTAATCAATTCTTTGATCTTATTTCCTGTTGCAGGATCTAGACCTGATAAGGGTTCATCTAAAAAAAGAATCTCTGGATGATTAATCAATGCTCTCGCTACGATCAGTCTCTGTTTCATTCCTTTAGAATACGCTCCTGCCTTCTTTTTGGCAGAATCCTGTAGTCCTACCTTACTTAGAAGCTTCATGGGTTCCTCCGTGGGTACATCAAATAATCCAGCAAAGTATTTTAAATTTTCATAGCCTGTGAGCTTTGTATATAGATTAGGATGCTCAAAAGATACGCCGATTCGATTAAAAAACTGTGGACTCATATTATGTATAGATTTTCCGTCATACGTCACCTCTCCTTTTTGTAGCGGTAGCAATCCAGTCATAATACTCTGCACAGTACTTTTACCCGCACCACTAGGACCTAAAAATCCAAATATCTCACCTTTTTGTATCTCAAAAGATACATCCATTACTGCATACTGCCCTTTTCCTGAATAATCAT
>CALKRZ010000057.1 GCA_937989765.1 uncultured Clostridia bacterium
TATAATTAATTTTATATCCATATCATACCATTGTCAATATTTATACAATTTTTTTTGTATACGCTACAGATTTAGTTCCTATGTACCCTTGTTTGGCCTATTCGGTTTTTAACAAAGCTCCATCAAAAAAAGACCTCAAAAATAAGGTCTCCTTTTATTTCGCTATTCTTTTTATCACAGTTTCCACAACTTGTATATCGCCCTTTAATTCTTTCATAATCTCTTGATGCTGCTGTTCATTGGTTTCTGATAATGTCTGTATCGCTTCAAATGCTTCCGATACTCTATCATCTAGCCTTTCTAGCATAATACCCTGCTTTTTCTGCTCATTTTCAAGCTTTTCAAATCTCTGGTCTATCTTATCGAATCTCTGGTCTATCTTTTCAAATCTCTGATCCATTTGTGCGAATCTCTTTGAAAACTCACCATACATTTTTTGCAACAAATCAAAGGTTTTATCTTCCATACAATCACTCCTCCATCTTAGTATAGCCTCTTTGTATACAAATTACAACCATCATTTTCAATTTCACCTTATAGATCTATACTGCCAAAGATAGCAAAAAAGCGCTGATTATATGTGCAGTCAGCGCTTTTTAGAAATACTTTATTCATTATATCTATATGCTAGTTACCTTACCCTTAGGTTGGATTTTTCTTACTTGTCTTTTCATAAGTACTTCTATGATCGCTGCAATACCTAGCCCTAAGGTGAGCCCATGCAAGACATTGATCGAAGGTAAAAACCATGAGGTTTGATTCGTAATATTAAAAAACATGCTCTTATTGTATGCATTAAAATAGATTCTGATCATCATATGGGTTGCCAAGGTGATTACTCTTGTCTGTAACCATAGTTTTGAATTCATAAGCCCTACAAGCAGTGGAACTAAGTTCACTGCATTTGAATCAAGCCCGCATTAGGAAATGTACTATATACGAAAGTCACATTCCATACTGCATAGAAAAACATCCAAACAATTCCCATATCCTAGTTGAAATCTTCCCACTTTCCAGAAGTATCCACTTTTATTTTTTTAATGGAAGGATAACTTTGGCATTACATATAAAAAGTCTTCAAATCTGGTGACAAAGCATATATTCCATGTTTGATATAAACTTGCCCATTCTGTAGGGAAAGGATATACCCGCTCGATCACCTTTCCATCTTTAGACCAACCCGAGGGGCCTACACCTGTACGCGGATCATATTTCTCTACTCCACATTTGTTTTTGGCTAAGACCCAACCAGCTTTTGCATTATCTTTACATCCAGTTTTATAATCTGTCCAAGTGGCTTCTAAAATATTGATGGCAACAGCTGTTCCTCCTGATGTTGGCTTAATCACGCGGGTTTTGTGACATGCCAGATATTTCTTGATAGGAATCTTCTTTCCTTGTAAAGTGAAAAAGCTTCGATAAATATACTTATTTTCACTTTTTACACCAAGCTCTTTTAATAAATCCAAAAGCTGTTGAGATGCCCCAAAAAGACAACCTAACTCACATATCTCTTTGGCATGATGGATACTAAAACATTGACCGCCAATTCGTAGATCCTTTTCGAAAACAGTCACATTTCATCCTTTCTTTTGAAGGTAATAAGCTAGGGTAAATATACTTCATCTTGAACAGCCTCACCCTGCTGTTTACAAAACTCCATTCGATCTTTTTTGGATGTTACGTGATTGCGCTTCATGATATTAAAAACACCACTAGCACTGATGGAGAAGCCCGAATCCTCCACCATCCATGTAATACTCTGCGGCCCATACCTCGGATACATCTTGATCTTATTCAAAACTAGGTTTTCAAGTTCATGGCTTGCTTTATTTTTAGGGGTATACTTCGTGTGACTTCTTCTAGTCCATTGACCCCATAGGTTTCAAAACGTTTGAGCCACCGATAGTAAATGGTTCTAGAAATACCGTAGTATGTACAAGCCTGTGTAACACCAAACTTTATTCCATAGGTTATGATTTCGTATCGCTCTTCCTTTGTCTTTTTATTCACAAATTCCTCCCCTTTCATTACTAGGGATGGTTCTGACGATAGGTTATGCGCACTTTTTTATAGGTTCTCTGCTTTGTGTGATTAAAACCTTGCCTACTGATTTGTAGACAACCATAGTAATCGCAGAATTAAGACCTGCTTTGATTAGATTGAAAGGAATAATGGCAGGCAACAGGAGTTTTGTTTACATTGCTTTTCATAAAATCTCTCTTTAATAAATAAAGTTCCCTGAAAAATAATTTCAGGGAATGAAGATTATATTGTGTTTAATATTATGATATCAGTAGATTAAATCTGTGTCAATAATCGACATCATATCAAAAACAATCGTAAAGTGTAGTTATACTCAGATATCAACTGTCACCTTTAAGTAGGCATTACATGAACGATTTGTTGCAATCTAACATAGAATACTGTGTCTTTATCATAAGATTTCACAACAACATGATCCGGCTTTACATCTGCCAGTATACCCTGTAGATTTCCTCTAACTGTTTCAATAACTACTGATTTTCCTATGATCGTCCTCAGTGTTTCTACAACATAAGGATCTGTTAGTGTGGTATATTGTATTGGCTGCATATTTTGCATCATCGGTCTTTGATATAACTCATAGTTCATTCTCTCCACTCCCAAATCATTTAATTTACTGCACTACCATACTATTTACTATATAGAGAGAAGGTTACATGTTCTATAGAAAAAGGTAGTTTGACAAATCCTCCTGCAAAACAGGTAAGAGAAAGGCCGAAATCGAGTTGCACGTTCATCTGACCAATAATTATTTCCCACTTAGATCCTTATAAGATTTATCTGATAGTCCACTTGATTTTAAGAACCTACAAAATCTTGTAAAACAATCAATAACTTCACTTATAACTTCATCAGTTACAATATTTCTATCCTCCCACCACCAATTTTTTATTTCTAATGGTGCATCTCCCCTGTGTATTTCCGGCTCAAACCTTGCTATTATTCTATCTCCATATAATACCGGAAGCACATAATATCCATATTTTCTTTTAGAGACAGGTACGTAAACTTCCCAGCTATATTCAAAATCAAAAATATCTTTTACTAACTTTCTGTCCCAGAGAAGATTATCAAGTGGCGCCAGGAAGGTTACCTTTTGAGCAACATTCTGTTCCAATTCCGCCAGCATATGTGCATCCTCTGCTCTTAAATAAAAGTTCTCATTAACCCCTTCTACTTGAACCCTTAACAGCTCTCCCTCAGCGCATAACTCCTGTAATATTTCACTTCTTAATCTCTTATCCGAAACAACATGTCCTAGCCATCCGCCGCCATTTCTATCCCAGTATATTCCTATGCTGCCTATCCTTCTTTTAAAATACCATTTATAAAAGCTTCTATCGCTGTCAAAAGGTTCTTTCATCTGCAGGATTTCTTTTGGAAGTATATTCTCAATGAGGTCATAAACTCTTTGAACATTTTTCTTTTCCTTAACTCCTAAAACCCCCATATTGAACATATAATCCATAGCAGCACTAGAAAATTTTCCATGTCCCCATTTTCCATTTTTAGTCCCGCCCAAATCTATCTTAGAAGCTAAACATGCTCCATTCTCAGATAAGTATTTT
>CALKRZ010000058.1 GCA_937989765.1 uncultured Clostridia bacterium
AAGGCAATACGCATATACATATCTATATCTAGCGTATTGTGATGTGTAATAAAGGGTCTCGCAGATGCTCCACCAGGAATGGTATGTAATACAGGCGTTTCCACTTCTAAATAATTTCGATTATCTAAAAATTTACGGATACTTTTAATAATAGCCGATCGTTTAAAGAATACATTTTTTACTTCAGGATTGACGATAAGATCTAAGTATCTTTGGCGATATCTCATATCCATATCCTTTAGTCCATGCCACTTTTCTGGAAGGATCTGAAGACTTTTAGAAAGCAGGGTAACTCCACTCGCCTTAATAGATATTTCTCCTTTTTGGGTTCTAAATACTTCCCCACAAACACCGATAATATCTCCTAGATCATAATGTTTAAAGGCATCATATGCCTCATCTCCCAGTTCATTTTTGCGCACATAGACTTGGATTCTTCCATCTCGGTCTTGTACATCACAAAAAGATGCTTTTCCCATAATCCGCTTGGTCATCATTCGTCCTGCAATAGATACCATTTGACCTTCTAGCATATCAAAATCAGCATGAATTACAGCACTATGCGTAGTCACTTCATATTTGACCAATTGAAAAGGATCTTGTCCCTTTTCCTGCAATTCTCTTAGTTTTTCTCTACGAATTCGCAGCAATTCGTTCATATCTTGTTCTTGTACTTCTACGTGGTCATTGGTGTTTTCAGACATGTCCATTTCCTCCTTAAATGCTTTAACGATGGATATCCATTACTTTAAAACGAATCATACCCTCTGGCACTTCTACCTCCACTTCATCTCCTACTTTATGACCGATCAGCCCCATACCTACAGGCGATTCATTGGATAATTTGCCTTCTCCTGGATCTGCTTCTGCAGAACCTACGATGGCATACTCTTCCGTTTCATTGTAATTGAGGTCTAGTAAAGTGATTTTGCACCCTACGTTGATCACATCCGTACTCACTTCTTCTTCATCGATTACTTCTGCATTACGAAGCATTTTTTCAAGCTTTACGATCCGTGCTTCTACTTCTGCTTGTTCTTCTTTAGCAGCATCATATTCTGCATTTTCAGAAAGATCCCCTTGTCCTCGGGCTTCTTTAATCTTTTCTGCGATATCTTTTCTTCTAACAGTTTTTAAATCTTGGAGCTCCTCTTCTAGCTTTTTTAATCCTTCGTACGTGAGTACAACTTTTTTATCTGACACGAGCAACTCTCCCTTTTATTATTTTGGATCTCTGCAAAAACGTTTGTCTTATCACCTATTTTTGCAGAGATGCATTATTTTTACTTGTTTATTACTATCATTATAAGCCTAAATCCTTAGAGGATGAGCAATCAATGTGTCCTTATTGTAACCATCCGCCCATATCGTGGAGGGTTTATTCCCTTTGACAGATTATAACGTACCCCCTAAATCTTGTCAATATATTCTATACCGCTATTCTTTAGGATTTCTGTCATCTGCCCACTGCCGATCATCGTACCCAATTGATAAAATCCACATATAGAAAGCTTGTGTTGTTCAAAAGATGTCCGTAGATTAGATAGAATGAGACTTCGATATCCATTTAATAAATAATTTCTAAAATAACGGTTTTTCAAAAGATATGCCATCTCACAAAATGGAGTAGTAAGATATTGATTGTCGTATTTTAATAGCAAATCATCTATAACGAGTATATCCTGCCTTTTTCTTAGGAGATCCTTTATTTTCTCTAGCGTTCCTGTAAGTTCAAATATCACTGCTCCTCTTTTATAATGGTATGCATAGGATTCTGCATCTTTACAAAGGTCAATAATCACATCCGCTCTTTGGAGCACAGATCCATTATGAGATTCTATCTGGAGATTTAATCCTACATCCTCATAAATATCATCCACTTTTTCTGCAAAACTTTCTGGATCCTGCGTCACGATGGATAAATAATTCACATTAGGATATATAGAGTCTATGATCACTTCTGTTTTTTTATCCTTCCCATCTATTATTACAACTTCTGCAAATTTTAAATCTTTTTTTACAGTTTTTAGTGCCTTCACGAGGGCTAACATAATAAAAAAAGGAAGAATTTCTTTCCCATCGGCAGTACGAATAACATCTGGGAATATTCCATTCCACTCCTTCGGTGGCAGTATAATCTCTACGTCCCTTTCCTGGAGCTGCAACAGCATTTTATAAAAGATATCATATATATCTTTTTCTTTTTTGACGGCTAAGTCTGATAGAAGAATGGGTACCTGCACCTCATACCCTGCTGCATCTAAAAAAAATGCCTCTTCTATTCGCAGAGGAGTTTTTTTCATAATATATAAGTCTTGAAGCTTCTTAGGCATTTTTCTTACGATGGCAGAATTAATAGGAATATCCTGTATACTCTTTGGAAAAGTAAAATATGCAAACTTGCCCAACATATGCCCACCTCATTACTATTTCGAGATCTTTGAAAAAGTAACCCGTGGTACTGCAAGTATATACATCTGGAAACAACTGCAACAAAGGAGCGCGTCCTAGACTTCATTCAAACTTCTCCATTTGCATAAGCGCGATTTTGCAGTTGTTGTAAGATGTATATACTTGCAGTACCACTTTCTTTCAAAATATTCTCATTTTGGTTATACTTTATATATATGAGAGGGCGACCTGTATTATTCATCTTGTAATGATTGTTTTCATTTCTTCATAAGATTCTACTCTATTGAGCGTATTTCTAAGCTCTGCTGCACCTGGCAGCCCCTTCATATACCAGCTAATATGCTTTCGCATTTCCCGAATACCGATATATTCTCCTTTGAAAGCGATAAGCATTTTGGCATGCCGAAGAGCCATTTGCACTTTTTCTTGGGATGTAGGATTTGGCAAAATCTCTCCTGTATTAAGATAATGAATGACTTGTTTGAAAATCCATGGATTTCCTTGGGCTCCTCGCCCAATCATGATCCCATCACATCCTGTATATTCAAGCATTTTCTTCGCTGATTGTGGCGTTGTTACATCCCCATTACCAATGACTGGGATGCTCACTGCCTCTTTTACTTCCTTAATAATATCCCAATCCGCTTTCCCACTATAAAACTGTTCGCGGGTGCGTCCATGCACTGCAATGGCTGCTGCTCCATTTTGTTCTGCGATTTTGGCTACTTCTACTGCATTGATACAAGTATCGTCAAATCCTTTTCTGATCTTTATGGTGAGGGGCTTTTGGATGGCACGTGAAACAGTCTTTACAATTTCTCCGATCCTTTTTGGATCTTTCATCAAGGCAGATCCTTCTTGGTTTTTTGTGATCTTTGTAGCAGGACATCCCATATTGATATCGATGATGTCTGCACTGCTTTCTTGTACTTTTTGTGCCATTTTGCTTAATATCACTGGATCAGAACCAAATAATTGTACCGCAACGGGTCTTTCCTCTGGATGAATCTCCATGAGAATCTTTGTGTTTTCATTCTCATATAAAAGTCCTTTTGCACTAATCATCTCCGTGTATACAAGTCCACATCCCATTTCTTTACACAAAAGACGAAAAGGCAGATCTGTTACACCTGCCATAGGCGCCAAAAATACTTGATTGGGTATTTCTACAGATCGAATGCGCATAGACTCATCTACTCCTTAGTCTGTATTTCTGTTTAGGCAATTATTTGTTTTTTTCATATAGGATTCGTAATCCCTCTAAAGTAAGGAAAGGATTATATTCATCAAAAATATCTGTTCCTTCATCTATGATTTTTGCCAAACCACCTGTGGCAATCACCTTTATATGGGGAAGATTCATTTCTTCTTGAATCTTTCTTACGATGTATTCTACTTGTCCAATATATCCATATACCAATCCTGCTTGTAGGCTTTCGATCGTATTTTTGGCCATAATAGATTTTGGCTTTTTGATTTCTACCTTAGGAAGTTGGGCCGCCCTCTGCCACAGTGCATCGGCACAGATCCTGATTCCTGGGGATGTAATGCCAGATATAAAAGCTCCACTAGCATCTACAATATCATAGGTCGTTGCCGTACCAAAATCAATAACAATATTTGGAACCCCATAGAGCTCCATTCCTGCCACTGCATTGACCAACCGATCTGCTCCCAGTTCTTTAGGATTTTCTATACGAATATTCATTCCAGTTTTGATCCCTGGCCCTACGATCAATGGATCTTTATTAAAATACTTACGAATTGCATGTTTGAGCGAATACATAATATCTGGCACTACAGAACAAATCATAACTTGTTCTAATTTTTCCACTTCTAATTTTTGCTGACTAAATAACCCATACATAAACATACCCATTTCATCAGCGGTACGATTGCTTGTAGTGGTCATACGCCAATACGCTATCAATTGACTCTCTTCATATGCCCCCAAAACGATATTTGTATTCCCTACATCAATAACTAAAATCACTATTTTCACTCCTTTTATTCTTTATGTACATGAAAAGCAGACACATTGTGTCTGCTTGGTGTTTGTTTGGTGTCTGCTAGCGCATTGCTTTTTTTAGGGCTGTTGCTACTGCCAAAGTAATCCCACTTGCTACAGCCATCTCTACTATACCATAAGTTCCCGCGATCCCTACGATAAATGCCAAGGCTGCTGTTCCTACCACTTCCGTGATCCTGCTGGCATAGAATATGTACAGCATTCCTAGCACACCGACTGTATTGGCTATACTCCCTAAGGCTGATGCTACGATAATACCGATGCTAGTTGCTCCCTTTTTATCTTCAAGGGCTAACAGTACTCCCCTATATACATAATGGGTAACCACTGCAATCAGCATTCTGGGGAGCACAGAAACAAAAGGATTAATAAACAATTTGTCTAGTGGATTAGCTGTAGTAATCGCTCGAAATAAAGTGGCTAGTCCAAAGGCGGTTCCTGTGATCAGTCCCACCAAGGGTCCCTCTAATATAGTAATAATCAATGTAGGGACGTGGGAAATGGTGGCACTCAGGGGTGGGATCGGAATAACTCCTAGAGGCGTATACGTTAGTACTACCGTAATCGCAATCATCATCCCTGTCAATACCATTTTTCGCACAGACAAAGTTTGTTTTGCTTTACTTATATTCATTTTTTCACCTCCGTTCTCGTTCTTAGTGATACAAGACGTCGTTTACTATGAATCATCCTATCAAGAAACGCATAAGCTTATAGTCCGATTTGCGACAATATCGGCTACTGCATTATTATACCAGTAATCTTTTCATTTTCCAATAGTTTCTTTTCATGTTATTTCAGCATTTTTTTCACTTCATGTCTTTTAGCGGTTTTATAGACGACATACCACATCTGTAGTGCTCTGATCAATTCTTTATGCTCCTGCTCTAGCTTTTTGATTTCTAAGGTAGCACCAATCTCATCATAGTCATAATCTACTTCTTCTCCTTGAGACTGCAAGAAAACTTCTCCATTTCCATAAAATCCGATCGTGAAAATCCCATGAAGTTTTTCTGCCAAATGAATACAGATGATGCGAATCTCATTTCGTATTTCTGTCGGTAATCCTTCAAATTCCTGATTCATATAGTACTTTTGTGTATAATAAGAAGCAGATGCCATAATTTGTTTATCCACTGTTGTACTCCTTTCTATCGTCTATTTATATGTATCCATACACACCTCGTACAGAGACTTCCCCAGATAATACTGTGATCATTTCTCCATCTTCTTTTCGAACTACTAATTCTCCATTTTTTGTAATATCAACAGCACGTCCTAGTACTTCTATATTTCTGCCTGATACTTTCACATCCCTATCTATAGTAGCACAATGCTTCTTATATATAGGCAAGATAGATTCTATAGCTCCTGTTGCCATAAATGGCAAGTAATAGGACTCTACTGTGCAGAGAATTCGTTGCAGAAGCTGTATGCGGCTAACTTTTTGTTGGGCTTCTATGCATAAAGAAGTCGCTGTATTTTGAAGTTCCTCGGGAAAACATTCTGTATTCACATTGATCCCAATACCTACTATAATATAGTTCACTCGTTCCATCTCTGCACTCATCTCTGTAAGAATCCCGCAAACTTTTTTTCCATGTATCACAATATCATTCGGCCATTTTATTTGTGCTTCTAGCCCAGTCACCTGATGAATTGCTTCACATACAGCAAGCCCTGCCAAAAGTGTAATCTTTGAGGCATCCATAGGAATAATCCTTGGACGCAGAAGCAAGGACATCCAAATGCCCTTTTGTGGGGGTGAAACCCATGCACGCCCCAACCGTCCTTTGCCAGCTCGCTGTTCTTCGGCTACGACGAGTGTACCTTCTTTAGCTCCTACTGTTCCTAGCTTTTTGGCTTCCTCATTGGTAGAGCCTACGTGTTGAAACCAAATGACTTCCTTTCCCAATAAAGTAGTCTGTAGACCATACTGTATCTCTTGTGCCATAAGTAGATCTGGAGTCTGCACCATACGATACCCTTTGCGCGTTACAGACTCGATCTCATACCCTTCTTTTTTTAGTTGGGTGATCACTTTCCAAATCGCCGTTCGAGATACACTCAAAGTACTGCTTAGTTCTTCTCCCGATACATAGCCATCTGTTTTTTTTAAAAACTCTAAAACAGTATTTTTCATCATTATAGTTCTTCCCCTTTCCATAGAAAAAAGGTGAAGTAAACTTCACCTTTTTATCATATCGTATTTTCTTTTTGATGACAAGACTTAGACATTGCAGGATATTTTTAATTACCCGCTACTTTTTCAGTGCTCGAGAATACCACCTATACCAAGGTAGCCATCATAACTGCTTTAATCGTATGCATTCGATTTTCTGCTTGATCAAATACCACAGAATATTTACTTTCAAATACTTCTTCTGTGACTTCATTCCCTTTCACTGCTGGAAGACAGTGCATAAAAATTATATCGGGATTTTGTGCTTTCATCATCAATTCTTTATTCACCTGGTATGGCTTTAGCAGCTTAATTCGCTCTACTGAATGATCTTCTTCACCCATAGAACACCATACATCCGTATACACCACATGTGCTCCCTGCATTTGATTTATGTCTTCTGTAATCTCTATCTTTCCGCCACTATATAGTGCAAACTCCCTACAAGTTTCCAGTAATTGTTCCGTAGGCCATAAGCTTTTGGGCGCAATCACGACAAAGTCCATCCCCATCTTGGCAGCTATAATCATCAGACTGTTTGCCACATTGTTTCTCCCATCTCCTATATAGACAAATCTGATATTTTGACATGTGCCAAATTTTTCTTTCACCGTCATAAGATCTGCCAAAGCTTGGGTAGGATGGTATAAATCTGTTAGACCATTCCAAACAGGCACACCACTGTATTTTGCCAATTTTTCAACCGTTTCTTGTGAAAATCCTCTAAACTGGATGCCGTCAAACATTCTGCCTAACACTCTGGCGGTATCTTCTACAGATTCTTTATGGCCTAGTTGGATATCATTCTTGCCTAAATATTCTGGGTGAGCCCCTTCATCAATACAAGCTACTGTAAAAGCACAACGAGTCCGCGTGGAAGGCTTTTCAAAAATCAAAGCGATGTTTTTACCTTGCAAGCTTTTCCCCGAAATCCCCATTCTCTTTTTTTGCTTCAAATCTATGGCTAGATCTAGTAAATATCCGATTTCTTCTGTTGTAAAATCCTTCAATGTCAATAAACTTCTTCCTTTTACATTGGTAGGCATATCTATCACTCCATTCAATAGAATAATTATACATTTTTATTTATATTTATTCTACTGGATCTATCTAAGAATTGCAACGTCTTTTTGTCAAATCAAGTATGTTTTATGGATCTCTGCAAAAGCATGTGGTAAGGCAAATACTTTTGCAGAGATCCTATTTTATTTCTTTTCAGATATCCTCTTGTCTTCTACTCTTTGTAAAAACCGATCTACCGGTATGATGACTCTTTCATGAAGTGCTTCACCGATCATTTCTTTTTCATCATATGCTTTGATCACAAATGTAAGCTTTTTTCCTTCTATTTGTGTAAGCTCTGCTTCTGCTCTCACTGTCATCTCCATAGGGGTAGCCGCTATATGCGTTGTTTGGATCTTGATGCCCACCGTATCATACCCTTCTGGTAGAAATTCCTCTACAGCGAGTAAAGCTGCCTGCTCCATCAAAGCTACCATAGCGGGTGTGGCAAATACATCTAGTCGCCCACTGCCATGGTGTTTTGCAGTATTACCTGCATCTACAATAACTTGGGCATTTCCTCGAAGGCCTAGTTTTATAGTCATTTCCATATTACTTCCTCCTTATGTATATTTATAAATATATGAATTTTGGATCTCAGAAAAAGTATGTGGTGGTAAGGCAAATATATCAATCTGGAAACAACTGCAACAAAGGAGCGCGTCCCAGATTTCAACTAAACATATCCTTTGCACAAGCGCGATTTTGCAGCTGCTTCTAGATTGATATATTTGCCTTACCACATACTTTTTTTGAGATCCTAAAATTTTAAAAATAAACACTACAAATGTAGTGTTTATTTTGCAGATATCCTTTATTTTTTACCTTCTGGAAAAACCGCATAAAATTCTTCTCCAGTAAGTTTTTCTTTTTTGACCAATTCATCTACAATTCGATGTACTGCCTCCATATGTTGCTGCAGAATCTGCTTTGCTTCACTATACGCTTCATCTACAATCCTTTTGACTTCACTATCTATGGTAGAAGCAATATTTTCACCATAGTTTCTAGTATGCGCTAGATCTCTACCGATAAAGATTTCATCATTGTCGTCTCCAAATTGGATAGGACCTAATTTATCACTCATACCATATTTGGTTACCATACTTCTGGCCATAGAAGTGGTTTGTTCAATGTCATTGGCTGCTCCAGTGGTAACTTCGTTAAAGATCAAGTCTTCTGCCGCTCTTCCTCCCAAAGCAACAATAATGCGCTGCTGCATATAGGTTCTACTCATAGACCATCTATCTTCACTAGGCAGAGGCATCATATACCCCAAGGCCATACCTGTAGGAATAATAGATATACTATGAACCTCATCCATCTCTGATAAGACCGCTTGCAAAATCGCATGACCCACTTCATGATAGGCTGTATTTTTCTTTTCTTTTTCAGATATAATACGGCTTCGACTTTTCTTTTCTGTTCCCATGCCTACCTTGATCAGCGCTTTTTGGATTTCCATCATATCCACAGCTTTTTTATTTTCTCTTGCTGTTAAGAGTGCTGCTTCATTTAAAAGATTTTCAAGATCTGCTCCAGTGAATCCTGCTGTAATTCTAGCAATTACACTCAAATCTACATCATCACTTAGAGGCTTTCCTTTGGCATGAACCTGCAATATTTCCTCTCGCCCTCTTACATCAGGACGACCCACTACGACCCTACGATCAAAACGTCCTGGACGCAATAAGGCTGGATCTAAAATATCTGCTCGGTTTGTGGCTGCTACGACGATAACTCCTTCATTGGCTCCAAATCCGTCCATCTCGACCAAGAGTTGATTCAGTGTCTGCTCTCGTTCGTCATGTCCACCGCCTAATCCTGCACCTCTACGCCGTCCTACCGCATCAATCTCATCAATAAATATAATACAAGGTGCATTTTTCTTCGCCTGTTCAAACAGATCACGTACCCTTGAGGCACCCACCCCTACAAACATTTCTACAAAATCAGAACCAGAGATGCTGAAAAATGGAACACCTGCTTCTCCTGCAATTGCTTTTGCCAATAACGTTTTACCCGTTCCCGGTGGTCCGATCAAAAGTACACCTTTAGGGATGCGTGCGCCGAGTTCCGCAAATTTCTTTGGCTGTTTTAAGAATTCTACTATTTCTTTTAATTCTTCTTTTTCTTCATCTAATCCAGCCACATTGTCAAAGGTAACCTTTCGTTTGTCATCTACCACCATCTTAGCTCTACTTTTACCAAAGGACATGACCTTATTTCCACCACTGCCGCCTTGCACCTGCTGCATGATAAAAATCAGTAAAAATACAACCAATACCATAATGATCAAAGACGGGATCAATTGCATCCACCAACTAGGCCTTGGAATGGGATGCGTGTTCACAATAATCTGCTTTTCTTCGATTTGATCCTGTATGGTACCCATAAATCGATCCAAGCTTGGCAACTGAATCGTCACAACCGTTCCATCCCCTAGTGTAGCCGATGCTTTACCTGTATTATAGGCTTCTGCATCAGGATAGATATCAATCCGTTTTACTTCGTTATTCTGTATCTTTTGTATCATTGTACTATACGTCATTTGAGCATCAGGCTTTGGGGGCATCAAGCCAGTTCCCAACATACTTGCCAAAATGATAATAAGAAAAATTAATACGTAGAGGCTTAATCCTCTAAAATATTTCTTCAATACCTCTCCTCCTTCCTTGATTGTCCTACTAATATAAATTATTTCTGCAGATGATAAAAAACACTATATTTAAAACATTTATGCAGATTATTTGATTTTATCATACCCAAATGATAAAATCAACTCCACGGACAAGCAAGTATTGATCTTGCGCATATTACTCTCCGTGCATTACACCTACATAGGGAAGATTTCTATATTTTTGAGCATAGTCTAATCCATAACCCACAACAAATTTGTCAGGGATTTTAAATCCTACATAGTCTACATCCACATCTGCAACTCTCTGTTGTGGCTTATCCAACAATGTGCATATTTTGAGACTCTTGGGCTTTCTTTCTTTTAAAATAGTAATTAGATAGCTTAAGGTACGTCCAGAATCGATAATATCCTCTACCAAAACAACATTTTTCCCAACAATAGACTCATCCAAATCTTTTATAATCTTTACAACACCACTACTGATCTGCTCATCTCCATAACTAGATACAGCCATAAAATCCATCTCTAAAGGCACTTCTATCTGCTTTGCTAGGTCTACCATAAACATAACCCCGCCTTTTAACACGCAAATCATCGTAATTTCTTGACCTTCATAATCTCTAGTAATGCGAGCCCCTAACTCTTGAATTTTTTCTTGAATCTCCCCTTGCGAAATTAGTACCTCAATTTGTGTTTTCATCTGTGTCATTTCCTCCTACATCGTATGTATGTTATTTTGAAAACTATCATGAATATGGATATTTCTCGTCTTCCCTAGTATCTACTATTTCTGTGAAAAACGAGATTTGTATCACTCGTTTTGTGTGTGCATCTACTTCATAGGCTCTACTCTTACCATATCCTACCACCCAGATGATTTGCTGTCCATCTGTTACTAAAGGGACTTTGTCTCTACGATCTCTTGGCACTTTCTCGTCAATAAAGAAATCCTTTAACTTTTTGTTACCCCTAAGCTGAATCCGATCTCCTGTTAATCGAGTTCTTATTTGAATAGCATTTTTAATTTTATCATAATCAAAAGTTTTCGTATAGACACTATGGGAGAAATCCGTAAAATTTTCTTTTGGATATACGATAGCTTGCACATATTGTCCCAATTCCACTATAAATAAAGGACTATCCTCCTGAATTTCATAAGAATACCCTTTATGAACGATTGTTTCTCTATAGACTTTTAATATGTCATATTGTTTTTCAGCAAATATTTTTCCTGGTAGACTCATCTTTTTACCTGTTTGTTTTTGAAGAAGTGCTTCCATTTCTACAATATGCCCAAAACCTATATCTTTTAGACTTTCTCGGACACACAGTATAGCCTTTCTTAGGATTCTCTTCCGCAGTACAGGATGCATTGAAAGCAATTTCGGAATATGAAGTTCCACGGCCTCACCCTCTTGCCTTACTACGAGCACCTGTTCAAATAACATTTGTGTCTGCTCGTCTATATATCTTTCTTCTTCTTGTAAAAGAATACTCGTTTGGCTTAGAATGTCCACTACAGTAGGATTTAGTTCCTTCTGAAGCCAAGGTATAAGATGAATACGGATTTTATTACGGGTATAGCGCGCTGTATGATTACTAGAATCATTGCGAAACAAAACTTGATATTGTTTGCAATACGTTTCCACTTCTTCGCGAGTACAATCTATCAAAGGTCTAATAATAGGCCCTCTCACTGGTGGAATCCCTCCCAATCCTTGAAGACCCGTTCCCCTCATTAACCGCATCAGTAGTGTTTCTGCTTGATCATTCGTTGTATGGGCTACTGCTATTTTTTGTGCACTTTTTTTTTGCAGTACTTCCTCAAAAGCAGTATATCGCATCATGCGCCCTGCTTCTTCCTCCGTAAGCTTTCTCAGTTTTGCTTCTTGTCCAATATCAAAGCGGTATAAAACATAGGGAATGTGGTACTGACTACAGATATCTCTCACAAAATCTGCATCTTCATCCGCCTCTATTCCCCTCAACCCATGGTGGATATGTACTACTGTGAGCTCCAATTCATATTCTCGTTGCATGCTGTACAGTATATGGAGTAGACTCATGGAATCTGCTCCACCAGATACACCCATCACAATATGATCCTTATATTTGATCATCTCAAATGTATCTATGGTATCCTTTACTTTATGCAGCATATTTTCACCTATTCCATTTCATCATATATAGATTTTAGATCTCTTTGCACTCATTGATCATTGATTCTTATGATTACAGTATATCATACAAAAATACGCTGCAAAAAGCAAGAAATTAGCTCTATCTTTACGAAATTTCATATAACTTGGCGACAATAAAGGCGATGTACACGATACATCGCCTTACCAAAAAAAATGCCATATACAGTATATAAACAATATGCAGCTCAAGGCTAAACACCAATTTAAAATCCGATTCACTTGATTATATTTATACCCATATAAAGAAGGCTTTTGTTTTGAGCCTGTTTTTTGGACTTGAGAAAGCGCATACGTGTTGGGTAAACAC
>CALKRZ010000059.1 GCA_937989765.1 uncultured Clostridia bacterium
GTAGACTGCTAATTTATCTTTATAGGAATTACATGCCAAAATATTTGACTGATATGTAGAAATACTTTCAGTACCTGAAGTAAAAGTAGAATGATCTCTATTTATTCCTTGTGAATCTATAAATGAACCTTGTATTTGTGAATTGGGATTATCAATCGCATTATAATAATATCTATTGGAAACACCGTCATATAAATACTGCTTTAAGTGGAGTAACTCTACTCCATCATTCATCCCATCACCATCTGTATCTTTTAAATAGGGATTTGTAAATACAGTAGTTATATACCTTCCATTATAACCTATAGGTATTCCTTGTATTTCAATTATATCGCATATTCCATCGCCATCTGTATCCACTTCTCGTGTAACAGTAAGCCTACCCATTGCACTTTGATAATTAAAGCCTCTAAATCTAATATAGTATGTTGTGTTTGCTACTAGTGGGCTGTAAAGCTTAAAACAGTATCAAAAAGTGCGCACTGAAGTCAGCCCCAAAATGTGCTCAAATAAAAAATTATCAGTGCGCTCACTTTATATTCAAGTAAAAAGTGGTGTTGGATAAAGTCGTTTTAGTTTTATTCTCGCATCTTCTGTAGTAAATTGCCAATTTACACCCTTTTGACGAGTATTTCTGTCAATTTCCCACGCCGTGATTAGTTCATTTAATTCTTCTATGCAGTTTATTCTTTGATTTCCTAAACACTGTATTGAAAGAGAACTCAACTCAGTTTCTGCAATGTTCAGCCAACTTCCATGTTTAGGAGTATAGTGAAATTCAAATTTCTGAGCTAACTGATATGCAATGTTCGGAGAAAATGTTTCGTAAAATGAAACCTTATTGTGAGTATTCAGATTGTCCGCTACTAAAACTATTTTTTCAACATCTGGATAATATCTTTCACTGATTTGATGCATCATCAGAGCAAAATCACCTTTTTTACGAGTTTTTAAGGCTGTAACATGACGCCATCCACCAAGTGGTTCAGTGAACATAAAGATACTTGCAGTACCACAACGAATATATTCTGAATCAATTTTTTCGACTACGCCTGGTTTTGGCAGTTCTGTATCTGCATCAGTACGCAATGGCTTTGCTGAAATTCTTTCTCTTATTTCACCTAAGAGCTGTACTGGTTTTTCATCCATACATATAACTGGTAGGCGTGGGTTGTATTCTCTTTTGTAAATACCTAAGACATCTTCCATATGAGTAACAAAATGTGCATCATTTTCTTTTGATATGCACCAATATTTGCTCAAATGTGGCTTGACTTGATTAGTATTAAGCATATCTCCTATTGCAGAATGTGATATAGAAATAATATATTCCTTTTCCATACAATGTTCTGCCAAAAGCCGTAGAGTCCATCTTGCTTTTCCTTTAGGAGCTGGACTTAATGCAGTTGCAACAACATGAGCTTCAAAATCTCCTGTTATTTTTGAAATATTTGGTGGTGTTAGTCTTGTTTTTCTATTGAGTGCAGCCTGTAATCCTTCAGTTGCGTATGTTTTTCGTACTTGATTAATAGTATTGGGTGAAATGTCAAATATCTCTGCTAATTCTCGATTATCTTTCTTGCGCTCAAGAAGTCCATCATTCGTATTAAGCAGAATATTTGCATGCATTATCGTTTTTGCAGAAGCATTTGCACCTTTATGAGTAATTGCTTTTAGATGTTCAATTTCTTCTGGTGTCAGATTTACTTCATAGATCTTTTTAGGCATTATAATACTCCTTGTCTTTTTTTGACATAAGTGTATTATAAGCCAATTTCTTTTTTAATATTTTTGATACTGTTTTAAGCTTTACAAGGCACTAGAATGTCCTAGTAACTCTTGTATATATCGTAAGTCTGTTCCTGCTTCTAGCAAATGGGTAGCAAAACTGTGTCGGAGACAATGCAGGCTTACTTGTCTCTTGATCTTTGCTTTTTTGCATGCCTCTTCGAAGACTCTTTGAACTGTTCTCTCTGAAATAAACTCTTTCGCATTTGGCCCCGGAAATAGCCATTTTTCGGGCTTATATTGTTTATAGTACTTCCGCAATTGCTCTAGGGTTAGCTCTGATAATATTGTATATCGATCTTTTCTGCCTTTCCCCTGCTTAATCCGAATAAGCATTCGCTGGCTGTCGATGTCCTCTATTTGAAGCCTCACTGACTCCCCAACTCGTAAGCCTGCAGAGTAGATGATGAACAACATAGTCTTGTGTTTTTGATTGGAGACAGATTGTAGTATTTCTATGACTTCCTTTTGGCTCAATACATTAGGCAATTTATTTTCTTTCTTTGGCCTTGGCAAATGATCTACATCCATTTTGTTAGATAGAACTTCCTTATAGAGAAATTTAATTGCACTTAAAGCTTGGTTGACATAGCTATGTGAGTTTTTCTCTTCTTGCAAAAGAAATAAGAGGTATCTTTTTATCTGTTGTTCAGTTACAGTTTTCAAATCCCCATCAATAAAACAAGCAAATCGTTTCAGATGGGAGATATACGCCTTAATTGTTTTGCTGCTATAGCCTTTTAATCTGATTTCTTTTTCTGTAGTTTTAATGATCTCTTCATTTTCCTTGCTCCCTTCAAACTCCACAATTACCTGCTCATTGCGAAAAAAATGTTTCACTTGATGCACCATTTTTTCAGAGTAGGGAGCAGTCCATTGTTTTTGCTGGCTAATCCACTGAAACCCTTGAATGGATTTGATTTTGGCAACCCTTTCTGAAGAATAATCAAAGCTTACTATAAGTGCGTCTGCTTCTTTTTTTATTCGTACAGTCATACGCTTCCCTCCATTATATCATTCATAATATCTTCTAACAATTCCATTTTTACAAAATTCATTCTTTTTTTACCATTGTACCATATTTTGTATTTAATTCCTATTATTATGATATAAATTTCTATTTGTCTTCACTCTTCCATACTCTTAGAACTGATTATCTGTAAAATAAAAACACCTTGCAAATTGCAAGATGTTTTTATTCATTACTCATAGTCGGTAACTTAAGCCATACTATGGCAGATAGCCTAAGCGAAAGGGAATATTTCAATTTGAATAGAGTTCGTGGAGCTTCTTTCCGTATGCTAGAACGAAGCGATCTGGGGCAGCCGTTGTGGACGATATGGCGATATCCCTAAGCTTACACGCAATAAAATAATCCGTCTTTGCTCAAGGCATCTATACCACTAGCGACTAGAACGCTATGAAAATGAAATATTTCCTTGAGCGATACTCCCAACTGATGGCTTATGTTTACGCCTATGATTCATTACCAGATTATTAAGTTGTCGGTAAAGCGCGGCTTCCCGGTTTCATGAGTGGTATATTTCCTTCTTTACAGATCGGACAGTTCTCTGCCTCATAGGATACCACCTCTGCAGTAAAGGCTGCCCGAAGTTTAACGCCAAAGTCTACCTTTCCATTGCTGCGATCTACTAGTACGGCAACCCCTGCGATTTCTCCGCCCTGCTCTTTTACGATGTCGATGACTTCTTGTACAGAGCCGCCGGTGGTGATCACATCTTCTGCCACTAATACCCTAGCGCCTTTAGGGACTTGAAAGCCTCGTCGAATGGTCATTTTCCCATTTTCTCTCTCGGCGAACATATTCTTTACTTTTAATTGTCGTGCCAGTTCATAAGCAATCAAGATGCCCCCCATGGCGGGCCCTATGACTACATCGATCTGATCATCTTTGAATTCTTCTGCTAAGCCTACTGCCAATTCTTCTGCAAAATGGGGATACTGAAGGATTTTGGCACACTGCATATATTGGTTGCTGTGTCTTCCAGAGGTCAGTAGGAAATGTCCTTCTAGAAGCACCTCGGATTCTCTTAGTATTTCTAGTACTCTTTCTCGATCTAACATATTTATCCTCCTTATTTTTCTTTCAGTTGCATTATTATCGTAAGTTTCCTCGAATGGTGTTTATATCTCCTATGCCATATCGCTGCATATAGTTTTCGATCCCCTGTAGTACATCTATGGTTGCCGTAGGATTGGTGAAGTTGGCTGTGCCTACAGCTACCCCTGTGGCTCCTGCTAGGATAAATTCGATGGCATCTTCTCCGTTCATGATGCCTCCCATCCCGATGAGGGGAACTTCTACTGCCTTTGCCACTTGGTATACCATTCGTACCGCTACAGGTTTTATGGCAGGACCTGATAGTCCCCCCATGCCGTTGCCTAGGATGGGTTTTCTTTTGTGGATGTCGATCGCCATCCCTAGTAGGGTATTGATGAGGGATAGGGCATCGGCGCCTGCACTAACGGCTGCTTTGGCGATTTCTGTGATATCCGTGACATTAGGACTGAGCTTTACGATCAAAGGCTGTTTGCAGTATCTTTTTACTTCTTTTACCACCTGCTCTACCATGGCAGTGTTGGTGCCAAAGGTGATTCCTCCCTCTTTTACATTGGGGCAGGAGATATTGAGCTCTACTAAGTCTACGTCTGCATGGGATAGTTTTTCTGCTACTTCGCAGTATTCTTGTATGGTTTTGCCTGATACATTGACGATGATCTTGGTATCATACTGGCGTAGAAAAGGAATGTCTTCCTTTATAAATACATCTACTCCGGGGTTTTGCAGCCCTACGGCATTGAGCATTCCTCCGTAAGTTTCTGCGATCCGTGGGCTGGGATTTCCTTTCCATGCTGTGCTGGACACGCCTTTGACGATGACAGCACCCAGTTTGTTCAGATCGACAAATTCGCTATACTCTTTCCCTGAGCCAAAGGTGCCTGAGGCAGTCATCACTGGATTTTTGAGTTCCACTCCTGCGATTTGGATTTTCAGTGTAGGATTATTCATACCAGATCACCTCATTTCCCCAAAACACAGGTCCATCTTTACATACTTTTAGGTGCTGCCAGTCTTCTTCACCCTGCTTTTGGGTTTTGCAGGTACATCCTACACAGGCTCCGATCCCGCATGCCATCCGTTCTTCCATGGATACTTGGATGGGAATTTCTTTTTGCGCTGCCCACTGAGCGAGGGCTGCGAGCATAGCCTTGGGGCCGCAGGCATAGATCATCTGCGCTGTGGGGGTATGTTTTTGCAATAGATGGATGACTGTTCCTTTGATCCCTGCACTGCCATCGTCTGTGGCTACATATACTTTCGCCCCTAGTTGTTCAAATTCCTCGATGAGAATGGGCTCTGATCGAAATCCTAGGTATACACTCACATTTCCCTGTAGATTTTTTACTAGTTCCAAAAGAGGTGGAGTTCCGATGCCACCCCCTATGACGATATGGTCTTGGATCTCTTCTTTTATCTGAAAGCCTGTGCCTATCGGGCCCAAGATCTGTATTTTTTCTCCTACTGCTTTATGGGTTAATTCTTTAGTCCCTTTTCCTACTACCCCATATATAAACCGCAGGCTGTTTTTTTCTTTCAGTATTTCACAAATACTGATGGGCCTTGGGAGGAGCAGTTCGCCTTTGCCTATATAGAGATTTACAAACTGTCCCACTGTAGCTGTGTCTGCGATGTCTTTTGCCTCTACGACCATTTCCCATAGATCCGTCGCTATGGGTTGGTTTTTTAGGATATCTGCCTCACGAATGTGCTTCATAGAGCCCTCCTATTTCCATGACTTCTACATCCTCTATTCTGATATCATCCTGTATCACTTGGAGTACGGCTTTGGCGGTATCTAGTGAGGTAAGGAGATGGACAGAGGATTCTATGGCTGTTCGTCTGATTCTAAAGCCGTCCCTTTTTGCATCATTTCCCTTGGTGGGGGTATTGATGATGAGATCGACGATCCCACTCCGTATCATATCTAGGATATTTGGGACTCCTTCGCTGATCTTTTTGATCTGGGTCACAGGGAGATCATATTTTCTCAGCATATTGGCTGTGCCTTCTGTCGCCATAAACCGAAAGCCTTTTTCGGCAAATCCTTTGGCTATGGGGATAAATTCTGCTTGGTCAAAGGGTTTGATGGTGACGAGTATATTTCCCTGCTGCTTTGGCATTTGGACACCTGCTGCAGCAAAGCCTTTATAGATTGCTTCTTCAAAGGTTCGTCCTACTCCTAATACTTCCCCTGTGGATCTCATTTCGGGTCCTAAGCTTACTTCTACTAATGGCAGCTTTTCTGTAGAAAATACGGGGACTTTGACAGATACGATCTTTGCTTCTTTATATACACCCGTGCCATATCCTAGCTCGGTTAATTTTTCTCCTAGCATGACTCTGGTGGCAAGCTCGATCATAGGGACTCCCGTTACTTTGCTGATATAAGGTACGGTACGGCTGGATCTAGGGTTCACTTCGATGATATACAGCTCACTTTTGTATTCGATGAACTGGATATTGATCATGCCCCTGACTTCTAGTGCCATCGCTACTTTTCTGGTTACTTCTGCGATTTTGTCTTTGATCTCTTTGGAAATATTTTGGGTAGGATAGATGGAGATACTGTCTCCCGAATGCACGCCTGCCCGTTCTAAATGCTCCATGATCCCTGGTATTAGGATGTTTTCTCCATCACAGATGGCATCTACTTCGATTTCTCGTCCTAGTAGGTAGCGATCGATCAGCACAGGGTTTTTCTTATCTTTTTGGAAGGCATCACCCAAGTATCTGATCAGCTCTTTTTCTTCATAGGTGATTTCCATTCCTTGTCCTCCTAGGACATAGGAAGGACGTACCAGTACAGGATACCCTAAGCTTTCTGCTTCTTGTAATCCTTCTTCCAAAGACCATACTGCTTTGCCCTTGGGTCGTTTCACATCTAGTTCTTCCATCAGCGCATCAAACTTTTCCCGATCTTCTGCTGCATCGATCTGCTCTGGCTTTGTGCCGAGTATAGGAATATTCATTTCTTGGAAAAACTTTGCCAATTTGATCGCTGTCTGTCCTCCAAACTGTAGGATGACCCCGCTTGGTTTTTCTTTTTCTACAATATTCAGCACATCTTCCTCTGTAAGAGGCTCAAAGTAGAGCTTATCGGAGGTATCAAAATCTGTGCTCACTGTTTCTGGATTATTATTCACGATAATGGTTTCGATGCCCGCTTTTTTCAGCGCAAGTACACTGTGTACAGAACAATAGTCAAACTCGATGCCCTGACCGATGCGAATAGGCCCTGAGCCGATAACCATGACTTTCTTCCGATCACTGACTTCTACTTCATCATACTCGTCATAGGTAGAATAGTAGTAGGGTGATACCGCTTCAAATTCGCCTCCGCAAGTATCCACCATCTTATATACCGCTTGAATCTTCCACTTTTTCCTTAGCTCATAAATATCTTGAGGACTGATTCCCATAAAGTCAGCGATTCCTTTATCAGAAAATCCTTTTTTCTTGATCATTTGGAGCATTTCTTTTGTCATTTCTTCAAAGGATAAATGTTTGAGCTGCTCTTCTAGTTCTATGATGCCTTTCATCTTATGCACAAAAAACGTATCCATACCTGTAATTTCACACACTTTTTCCACACGATAGTTGCGTCGTAGCATTTCTGCTAGGTCAAAAAGCCGTTCATCATCTGGGATTTGCACTCGTTTTTTAAGCTCTTCTAGCGATCTTTCTTTGGAAGAAGTTCGTTCTAAGGAATATTGTCCGATCTCTAAGGATCGTACCCCCTTTAGTAAAGCTGCCTCAAAATTATTTCCGATCGCCATGACTTCCCCTGTTGCCATCATCTTAGTGCCTAGATTTCTTTTGGCTCCATGAAATTTATCAAAAGGCCACTTCGGAATTTTTACGACCACATAGTCTAGCGTAGGCTCAAAACAGGCAAAGGTTTTCCCTGTTACAGCATTTTTGATCTCGTCCAGTCCATATCCGAGTGCGATCTTTGCCGCTACCTTGGCGATAGGGTATCCTGTCGCTTTAGAAGCTAAGGCAGAAGAACGGCTTACCCTTGGATTGATTTCGATGACAGTATATCTAAAGCTATAGGGATCTAGAGCAAACTGTACATTACAGCCACCTTCAATACCGATCGCATTGATAATATCAATGGAGGCGGTGCGAAGCATTTGATATTCTTTATCGGACAAAGTTTGTGAAGGGGCTACCACGATGCTGTCCCCTGTATGAACGCCTACGGGGTCGATATTTTCCATATTACATACGGTGATACAGGTGCCGTATCCATCTCGCATGACTTCATATTCTACTTCTTTCCAGCCTTTAATGCTTTTCTCCAAAAGCACCTGTCCTACCCGACTGAGTTGAAGACCTTGGACTAGAATTTCTCGTAGTTCGTCTTCATTGTCTGCAATACCTCCCCCAGTTCCCCCTAAAGTATAAGCAGGGCGTACGATCACTGGATAGTCGATCTTTCTAGCAAAGACCAAACCATCTTCTAGATTGGTAATGATCTCGCTTTCTACACTCGGCTGATGAATCCGCTCCATCAGTGCTTTAAATCTTTCTCGGTCTTCCCCTTCTTTGATCGCTTCGATGGGTGTTCCGATCACTCGTACATTATGTTTTGCTAGAATGCCTTTATCATGTAGCTCTACCGCTAAGTTTAATCCTGTTTGTCCGCCCATGCCGGCGATGAGACTGTCAGGTTTTTCTTTTATGATGACTTTTTCGATAAACTCCGCTGTGAGGGGTTCTATATAGATCTTATCTGCGATTTCTCGATCTGTCATAATGGTGGCAGGATTGCTGTTAATGAGTACGACCTCTACCCCGTCTTCTTTAAGTGCTTGACACGCTTGGGTACCTGAGTAGTCAAACTCTGCTCCTTGGCCGATAATGATCGGACCTGAGCCGATCACGACTACTTTCTTTATGCTATAATCTCTTGGCATAGTGACTCTCCTCCCATCATGGACATAAATCGATCAAATAAATACGCTGTATCGTGAGGCCCTGGACAGGCTTCTGGATGAAACTGTACACTACAGATCGGCAAATACTTGTGCTGCATGCCTTCTACCGTATTGTCATTTAGATTTACATGGGTGACTCGTACATCCTCTGGTAAATCCTTTACCACATAGCCGTGGTTTTGTGAGGTGATATACACTCGATCATTGATATAATCCTTCACCGGATGATTGGCGCCTCGGTGTCCAAACTTCAGCTTCTCCGTATCTCCCCCTAAGCTTAGTGCCAGTAGTTGATGTCCCAAGCATATGCCAAACATAGGCTTTGTGCCGATGAGCTTTTTGATATTTTCTACTGCTTCTGGTACATCTTTAGG
>CALKRZ010000060.1 GCA_937989765.1 uncultured Clostridia bacterium
CAGTATATTATTTCAAACGAATGGAGAATTGTGATGGAGCAGTTAAAAAAAACAATAGATGAGATATTGGATACACATAAGCTTATAGAAGTTGTATTGAGCAATGTAAGACAAAAAGATCAAAAAAATTATACCAAAGTAAGTATAAAGCCTGTTGAAATAAAAGGAGTGCTTAGATATCAATTTAGTTATTATTATGAAAAAAAAGTACAGCATGAGAATTTAGATACCCCAAGTACAGCGAGCAAACTATATCAGTTATTGGAAGAACATTTTAAGCAGGGTGTGATTTATACGCAGGATGCAGATTATCAAATCCTTATTAGTAAAAACAATAAAGTAACGATTAGTCAAAAACAACCTTCAAAAACCAAGGTGGATTTCAAACATAACCGTACAAAGAAATATATACTAGAAGAAGGAATAGCTGTACCCTTTTTGGTTCACTTAGGAGTAATGAATCAAGAAGGAAAAGTACTGGCTAAAAGGTATGATAAATTTAAACAAATTAATCGTTTTTTAGAAATGATCCAAGATATTGTACCAGATCTTCCTAAAGATCGAAGAGTGCATATTGTTGATTTTGGTTGTGGAAAATCGTATATTACTTTTGCTCTTTATCATTATCTGCATGAGATTAAAAAAATGAATGTAGAAATCACTGGATTAGATTTAAAAGAGGATGTAATTTATCATTGTAATGAATTGGCGGATCAATTTGGATATGATCAATTGAGGTTTTTGATAGGTGATATTGCACAGTATCAAGAACAACATTCTGTGGACATGGTAGTCACCCTTCATGCGTGTAATACAGCCACAGATGCCGCACTTTATAAAGCAATACAGTGGAATGCAAAGGTGATCTTATCTGTTCCCTGCTGTCAGCATGAACTGCTTGAACAAGTACAAAGCAAGGATCTCACTCCAATGCTAAGACATGGAATTATAAAAGAGCGATTTGCTGCATTGGCTACCGATGCAGTACGAGCCCAGATTTTAGAAATAATGGGATATAAGACTCAAATACTAGAATTTATAGATATGGAACATACCCCTAAAAATTTAATGATTAGAGCCGTAAAAGGCGCTTGTGCACATACAGAAAAATTGGTGAGGGAGTATGTAGCCTTCAAGGAAACATTGCAAATTACACCTTATTTAGAAAAGGCATTATACGAAGAGCTAGAACCACTTTTTCTGAAATATCATGCACACAAAACGGATGAAGCCTAATAAAATTGGATCTCTGCAAAAGTATGTGTTTGGTAAGGTAAATATATAAATCTGGAAACAACTGCAACAAAGGAGCGCGTCCCATATTTCAAGTAAACTTACCAGTTGCATAAGCGCGATTTTGCAGTTGTTGGAAGATTTATATATTTACCTTACCACATACTTTTGCAGAGATGCATAAAATTAGGTTTCATCCGTTTTGTTCCATTCATAGAGCAAATAGTGGGTTTCTTTCATATTCATCGCTTGATAGGTTTGTTTTGCATATTCATTTTCTTTTTCTACATATAGTCTTATACCACACACAGTACTATCATTTACTGCCATAGATTTTACATGTTCAAATAAAGCTTTAAATAAGCCTTTGCGTCGATGCTCTTTATGGATATATACACTCTGAATCCACCAAAATTCACCATTGCGCCAGTCACTCCACTCTGTAGTGATCATTAATTGTCCTATGGCTTTTCCTTCTGATTCATATATCCAATAGACTCCTTTTGTAGAATCAGAGAGTAGGGCTGCCACGCCTTGCTTTAAAATCTCTCGATTAAGACTTGTATTTTCTGTTTCATAAGCTAGATTATAATTAAAATTTACAATTGTGTCTAGATCATCTACTGTACCTTTTCGAATCATGTATAAGCCTCCTTGTATGTAGTTCCTAAAGTTTTGATTGAATACGAGAAAAAGCCTCCTAGATCATTGATCTGTATAGATCATACTATGAATGAAAGCAATTGAAAAGATATGCAAATAAAAAGATCATAGGATTGCAAAGTGCTTATTCTAAAAAAAGTCACTTTCTTTATGGGTAAATCGTTTTATAAAGTAGAAAGTTTTCATAAGCTGTAGAATTTATTGAGTAGATTTGATACAATAAATTGAGGCAACAAAAATATAAATTCATATAATGATTTGATAGATAAAATAACAGAAGGAAGGTGTGTTATGAAGAGGGCATTATTGATCAATGATTCCAAGTTTGAACGACTTATATTAAAAGACCTATTATCAAAATTAGAGTATACTATTGAAATTACAGATGAATTTGATGCTGTGGAGATGGTGGAGGATTTCGACCCGGATTTGGTGATTGTAAACTATGTGATGGAAGAAATAACAGGAGATCAATTAATCGAAAAAATTAAAGATATACAGCCAGAGATTAGATGCATACTATCCTCTAGTAATAAAATTCATCTGGAAGATTTTCAAGAACAGGGTGTAGATGCTGTATTGCAGACTCCTGTCAGTAAGTTTCGGCTTCAGCAAGTATTAGAAGGACTAGAACAAGGAACTCAGAATACACCAAACCTATTTATACAAAAATATAAAGTAGACACACAAGAGTATCCAGTCGATAGTGAGAAAATACAGGAAGCAGATCGTAAGGTAGTGTCTATACCATCCATGATTTCTCCAGTACATATACAAAATAAAATGATCGATAATCAATATAGAGCAGAAGTACCAACTCCAATACAAAAAAACGAACAAATCATGGATGAACCTCCACAGTATGCTTTCTGTCCACACTGTGGAATAAAATTAGATGCAACAATAAAGATACAGTTTCATTTCTGTCCATATTGCGGGAAAAATCTGTAGTAATAGATAAAAATACATCTATGAAAAAGATATGTTTTACCAAGTGCTTTTGCAGAGATCCAAAAAACCTTACATCATAGTAAGGTTTTTTAATGCAGACTTATTGATCATAGAATCGTATTGAGTGTGTACAAAAATATTTCATGTATTTTTCTTCTGATAGGAAATGGGTGGAATTATGAAAACACCGCATTGCTTAGTAAACTTTTACGTATACTATAAATATACGAAAAAAGATTAAAAAATTTACAAATTGTTAATAATTTATTCAAACCTATTGTATAGTATTAAAGAGAAAAGCCATGCGATAGTTTATTTTATAAAGAAGGAGAAGGAATGGATGCCTACTATTAACATGTTGTCGTCAGCAGATAAGATTAAAGGGCAAGGTGTTTCCTCAGCATATATAGAACAGGTGAATTTAGTTAAGGAAGGTCTAAAACATAAATATGATATAAAAGTGAACTGTATGGAAAGATGTGATATTATGCATTACCATACCATAGATGTCCATCATTATCTGAGTGTTCCTTTTGCAAGGTTTAAAGGTGTCACCGTAGGATATGTCCATTTCTTACCAGAAACAGTAGATAACAGTCTAGACATTCCATGGATTTTCAAAAAAATATTTTATAGATATATGATTGATTTTTATGATAGTATGGATTACTTGGTGACTGTAAATCCTGTATTTATTAAGCAACTCGCTTCCTATGGGATTGAATCAGAAAAGATCACATATATACCTAATTTTGTTTCTGAAGAACAGTTTCATACCTATTCCAAAGATCATATCAAAGCACTTCGAAAACAATATGAGATTTCAGAAGAAAGCTTTGTAGTTCTTGGTGTAGGGCAAGTACAAACAAGAAAAGGAATTGTAGATTTTATAGAAGTGGCGAAGAGTCTACCGGATATTCAGTTTATATGGGCGGGGGGGTTCTCTTTTGGAGCGCTTACCGATGGATACAAAGAGCTTAGGAAAGTAGTAGAACATCCTCCAGCTAATGTAAAGTTTGTAGGGATTGTAGATCGGTTAAAAATGAATGATATATATAATTTGGCAGATGTGATGTTTTTACCCTCCTATAGTGAACTTTTTCCCATGACTATTTTAGAGTCTATGAATTGTAGACTTCCTATTATACTACGGGATTTGGATATATATCCTGACATATTATTTGATTTTTATATAAAAGAAAGTACCAATCAAGGGTTTATACAGTTGATCCAAACTCTTCGGAATGATCAAGAACTATATAAAAAATGGAGCAATCGTTCATGGGATGGACATATATTCTATTCTAGAGATCATGTGCTTCAAATGTGGGAGCTTTTTTATGACAAAGTATATAAAGAAACGCACTGGAGAAAAATCAGAAGAAAAATGTATGAAAAAGAGTCGATTTAATCTTTTGATAGGGCTGTCATCAGGAATCATTATAATAGCCGTTATTGTATTGACCAATGGATTAGAGGATTTAATTCATCAGTTGACCAATCTAAGCATAGAGTGGTTATGGGGGGCAATAATCTGTATGTTTTCATACTGGGTATTGGAGGGCACCGTCCTTCATATTGTTACCCAGTTTTTATATGCCAAGCAGAGATTTATCGCTTCTTTTAAAATTACGATGATTGGACAGTTTTTTAATGCTATAACGCCTTTTTCAACAGGAGGTCAACCAGCCCAACTATATGTTATGATTAAAGATGGAATGGATGCAGGATCAGCAGGATCTATTTTAATGATTAAATTCATTGTGTATCAGAGTGTATTAACAATATATTCATTTGCCGTCATTGTTCTAAAAATGGGATTTTTTAGAGAAAAAATCAGCCATTTTATTTACTTTTCAGTGATGGGGTTTATGGTGAATTCAGCCGTTATTATATTTTCTATCTTATTTTCTAGAAGCAGAAACTTTACCAGAAAGGTACTAAAAATAATTTTTAAAGGGTTACGATGGATTCGTATCGTAAAAGATCATAATAAAGCAGAAAAACACTTTGAAGAAGAACTGGATAATTTTCATCATAATGCACGGCTCATGCGTAGAAATAAAAAAGTACTACTCCAAACAGCAATACTTACTTTTTTACAACTTACAGCATTTTTTTTAATTCCTTACTGTATATATCGTAGCTTTAAGATGAAAGGGGCAGCCGTGATCGATATGATTTCGGCACAGGCTTTTGTCACGATGGTTAGTTCATTTATCCCTCTTCCAGGAGCAGTAGGAGCGGCAGAGGGTAGTTTTTATCTCTTCTTTGGATTGTTTTTTAGCGCTACGAATATTATGTCTGCGATCCTTTTATGGAGAGTGATTACTTTTTATTCTGGAATTGCAGTAGGCGGACTAGTAGCTGCAGTGGCACCAGAAAAACCATTACAATCTGATTTTACATAAGGATGGGTCATATTTAACAAATATGAAAATTAAGTTTATTGTGTAACAAAAACAATAAAAAACTACAAGTTGTTAAAACTTGTAGTTTTTTATATATAAGGGAGGAGTGGATTGTTTAGTTTTTTCGTTCTTGGGCTGCTGCGGCATCAATTTTTCGATTGGTATCTGCGCCAGACTGAACAAAATTGATACCTTCTCCCACCACAGGTTTATCATCTTGTCCAGGATTTTGTAGTGCGCGATCAGCAAAACCACTTTTTCCTACAATTCCTTTGTCACGTTTTACAGTCATAGAAACACCTTCTTAATTATTTTATATCAATAGTATAGACTATTTTCAAGAAGTATATACAAAAAAAGTTTAAGCAACACTTTCTTTTAAAATACTTTGTTCGTGCTTTTGGTGTAGGCGTCGGAGTTCCCAAAACAGGACAGCAGCTGTAATCGCAGCAGATCCAAAATCTGAGATGGGACCTGCCACCCATACCCCATCTATACCCCAAAAACGAGGGAGCAGTAAAAGGAGAGGAATGAGCAGAATCACCTGGCGAAGTAAGCTTAAGAACATAGAGACCACTGCTTTACCGATGGCTTGAAAATAATTAGAGCTAATGATCTGAAAACCGATGATAGGGAGCATAAACAAATAAATTCGAATACCCCGAGCACCAATTTGGATCATTACTTCATCTTGGGTGAACATCCGCATAAATCCAAAGGGAAATAGCTGAATAGCTACAAAACCGATGAGGGTAATACCAGTTGCAGATAGGATCGCTAGCTTTAAAGCTTCCTTTACTCTATGATATTGCTGAGCCCCATAGTTATATCCAATAATGGGTTGAGCGCCTTGATTGATACCAAAAATAGGCATTAAAAACAACATGGAAATACTCATAATACCTCCCATTGCACCTAGCGCCAAGTCTCCACCATAGGTCTGGAGTCCGTTATTGATCAAAGCATTCACTGCACTGGCAGATAATTGCATAAAGAAAGGGGACATGCCGATCGCAAATATACCGAGGACAAATTGTTTTTTTAAGTAGAAATTTTTAATGCTAAGTTTTAGGGTGCTTTTCCCTTTCAAGAAGTAGGATAATACCCATGCAGCACTGGCGGCTTGGGATAAGAGCGTAGCATATGCGGCACCTTGAATCCCCAAATGAAATACAAAAATAAATAAGGAGTCCAAGATAATATTGAGGATAGCACCTAAAAGCATGGTAGACATAGCTCTTTTGGGGTTTCCTTCAGCTCGAATGATATGATTGAGTCCAAATCCAATATTTTGAAAGATCGTACCTGCTAATATGATCGTCATATATTGTTTGGCATAAGGAAGAGTAGCTTTACTAGCGCCAAATATAAGGAGCACAGGTTCGAGAAATAAAAGACCCAGGATAGATACAAAGGCAGAGACGATGCAGATTAATATAAAGGCGTTTCCTAATATTTGCTCTGCTTCTTCCTTTTTTTTCTGTCCTAATCGAATAGAAATGAGGGCACTGCCACCGATGCCGATCAGCATGGCAAAAGCCATAATAATGGTCATAATGGGGAAGGTAGCCGTAAGCCCAGAAAAAGCCATAGAGCCTACTCCTTTTCCGATAAATATGCGATCTACAATATTATACAAAGCATTCGTTAGCATACCGACAATAGCAGGTATGGAAAATTTCAACAGAAGCTTTCCAATTTTTTGTTGTTCTAACTCCATAGTATTATGCATTGTGTTCCTCCTTATGATCTCCTTCAGATTTCCTGAAATTCTGTGCATTTTCAAACATACGGCCCAATAAGTAAAGTGCCTGTTTTTTTTCTTCTTCTGTAAAACTGTCTGTTAAAATTCTAGTCCAAGACTGTAGGGCATAAATGATTTCTTTCTCGATATCTTTTGCTTTTTGTGTGGCAAATATTTGATACGCTCTTTGGTCAGAGCAATCTATCTGTCTTCGGACATATCCTTCTTGCTCCAACTTTTTTACAGCTCTGGCCGTAGTTCCTTTGTCCATGCCTAGTCGACAAGCCAAATCTTCTTGCCGAATTCCATCGTGAAAGAGCAGATGAATCAAAAAAATGTACTGACCACTGCCAATATGGTACTCTTCTAGTTGTTTGTGAATATAGGATTGCCCAAAGCGGTGTAAAACAGAGATATATTTTCCCACAGAAGAATGAGGACAATTCATAGAAGACCTCCTTGAAATGAGTTGCAAACACAGTCTAATTATAAACAATAATAGTTGTGTTAGCAACTAATTTTTACTCATAGATAAGCAAAGCCCCAATCATTAGATTGGGGCTTTGAAATAGTTCTTTCATCTCTTTTTTAAGAGATTCTTAAGAGACGACCTGAGGAAGGGATCTTTTTAACTCGATAGTAGGCATACTCTTCAAGATCAGTTTTAGTAGGTATTTTTACTTGAGTGAGGGCCGTGTTTTTTTTGAGGGTTACTACCTGTACTCCTTGGGAGTTACGGGTAGATTTTAGCTGGATCAAGGAAGTATGTAGTACAAATGCCTGCTCTGGTCCTCGGAATACGACTAGATCTATGTCTTCTTGGATATAGGTCATAAATACGAGGGGAGCTTGGTCACTATAGGCATTAATTAATTTTTTTCGATTAGTTTTCGTTTCATAACTGCTTACTTCTATTTTTGCCATTTTCCCATTTTCAAAAGCAAAGAGCATATAACCTTTGTAATCGGTGGTGGCGACCATATAAAGAATGCGTTCATCTTCATCTAGATGTAAGATATTGGGTAAATATTCCCCTAAGCTACTCGCTTTACAGTCATTGAGCTCATATACCTTGAGTTTATATACGACATGTTTATTGGAAAATAGGAGTAAGTCTGCTTTATTATTGATTTCTATCTCTTGAATCATCCAATCATCCTCTTTGAGCTTTTGCTCTGAAGCGGAGCGAAGAGAGAGTAGTGGAATTTTTTTGAAGTAGCTGTGATCTGTAAGAAATAGTTTCACAGCATAATCTTCTATAAAATGTTCCTCAGTAATTTCTTCGATATGGATAGTTTCAATGATTTCTGTTTTTCTGGATTGACCATAGTTTTTGGATATTTCTTTGAGTTGTTTGATAATCACTTTTTTTATCAAGTCATCACTTTCTAGCGTAGACTTTAGTTCTTTAAGTTCATCTTTTAGGGTATTGGTTTCAGCAGTCCGCTTTAAAATATATTGTTTATTAAGATTTCGCAGCTTGATTTCAGCAATAAACTCAGCTTGAAGTGGATCGATATGAAATCCCTTCTCAAGATTTGGTATGACCAACTGTTCTTCTTCCGTACTGCGAATAATGCTAATAGCACGATCAATATCCAAAAGAATTTTTTCGAGTCCTATTAAAAGATGAAGTTTCTGAGATTTTTTTTCTATATCAAATTGCAGTTGCCGTTTGATGCAAGTAATCCTAAATCGAACCCATTCATGGAGTATGGTTGCGATACCTAGCACCCTAGGATGACCGTCAATGAGTATGTTAAAGTTGCAGTTAAAGGCATCTTGGAGGGGGGTTAGTTTGTAAAGCTTATTCATTAACAAATCTGGATTTGTACTTTTCTTTAGATCTAGGGTAATCTTTAGGCCATGGAGATCTGTTTCATCTCGAACATCGGTGATATCTTTTATTTTATTTGTTTTTACTAGATCAATGATTTTATCAATAATGACTTCGATATTGGTTGTATAAGGGATTTCATATATTTCAATACAATTATTAACACTGTCATAGCGATACCTGGCCCTTAGTTTAAAGCCCCCTCTTCCCGTTTTATAGATCTGGTCTAACTCTTGTTTGTTATAAATAATTTGTCCACCGGAAGAAAAGTCGGGTGCCTTAAGGTATAGAGATACATCCACTTGTTCATTTTTTATAAACTGTATCGTTGTTTCGCATACCTCTTGTAGGTTAAAGCTGCAGATCGTATTCGCCATGCCTACTGCAATCCCTTGGTTAGGATTGACAATAATATTGGGAAAGGTAGTAGGGAGCAGCGTGGGTTCTTGCAGGGTACTATCATAGTTATCCACAAAATCTACGGGATTTTTTTCTATATCTCGAAATATTTCTTGGCAAATATTATCTAGTTTTACTTCTGTATATCGGGGAGCTGCATGCGCCATATCTCTGGAATACTGCTTACCCATATTCCCCTTAGAGTCAATAAAAGGGTGAAGTAGGGCAGCATTTCCACGGGTAAGTCGAACTAAGGTCTCATAAATGGCTTGATCTCCATGGGGATTTAGCTTCATGGTTTGTCCCACGACATTGGCAGATTTTGTTTTGTTGCCTGCGAGGAGCCCCATTTTATACATCGTATATAGAAGCTTTCTGTGAGATGGCTTAAATCCATCGATTTCGGGGATCGCTCTAGAAACGATTACGCTCATGGCATAGGGCATATAGTTATCTTCTAAGGCAGTGGTAATATTTTGTTCTAGTATATGATTTGGTTTCATGGGGGACTCCTTAACTGACATCCGTCATTTCTAAATATTTGTGTCCATGTTCTGCGATAAATTGTTTGCGTCCGTCAAGATTATCTCCAAGGAGCAGTTCAAATACAGATTGGGTTTTGATTAGATCCTCAGGAATGACTTGAAGAAGTCTTCGAGTTTCAGGATTCATAGTAGTTTCCCACATCATATCTGGTTCATTTTCTCCTAAGCCCTTGGAACGCTGTATCGTATATTTTGATTTTATCTTAGATAAAATGACTTGTTTTTCTTTTTCGGTATAGGCAAAATAAGTTTTCTTGGAGGTGTTAATTTCAAATAAGGGAGATTCAGCGATATAGATCTTTTGCTTTTCGATCAAGGTCGGAACCAGCCGATATAACATCGTCAAGATCAAAGTCCTAATCTGAAATCCATCTACATCTGCATCCGTACAGATAATAATCTTATTCCAACGGAGATTGTCAAAATCAAAAGAATGAAGATCTTTATTATGCTTGGATTTGATTTCTACACCGCAGCCGAGTACTTTTAAAAGATCTAGGATAATATCGTTCTTGAAAATTTTATCATAATCTGCTTTAAGACAGTTTAAGATCTTTCCACGAACGGGTATGATGGCTTGAAATTCTGCATCCCTTCCCATTTTGCAGGCACCCAGTGCAGAATCTCCTTCTACGATGTATAATTCTCTTCGGGATAGATCTTTGGTACGGCAGTCTACAAATTTCTGCACCCGATTGGTCATATCTAGGGCACCACTCAATTTCTTTTTCAAATTCAAGCGCGTTTTTT
>CALKRZ010000061.1 GCA_937989765.1 uncultured Clostridia bacterium
TTCCACCTCAATCTTTTACATTTGTCCCTTATATTATAACACATAAAGTTTTCTAATTCGACAGATTTTTTCACTGCTTGTATTTTTAGTATATGTGATCTATACCCATAATATGAATCCATATATCTTCAACAATAATCAGCAAAAAAAAGGATCTCTGCAAAAGTATGTAGTAAGATAAATACTTTTGCAGAGATCCCTAAAATATACTGGGCATTACATTTTTTTATGAACCTGTGCTTGTGTAGTTCATAAGACCAAATCGCCATACTCGTAGGGCAATGATCCATAATACCACTGCCATCACTGGAGAAACCCAGGAAAGCTGTTCAAATCCTTTATTTAGAAATAGATTGGCTGGATAAAAACTGGCGAATGCATAGGGAATTATCCATGTTAAGATGATGCCGATGGATTTATGAAATATCGTTAATGGATATAAAGCAAACTCATGAATAGAGAATACTGACCACATAAACATATTAGAATTAACAACCCAAAAAGAAACCGTACAAGTAATTAAATTAATCGCTGCAAAAATGGCACCTCCACATAGAATGAATATCCCCAAAAGAAGTATATCAAGTGCTCCTATAGAGAGTTGTAGTTCTTGCATGGACTTAATGACAATCACAAAACCGATAATCATATTCCCAATCCCATCCTGCTGAAGCTTGTTCGCTACCAGATGAAACAAGGGTGAGATCGGTCGCAGTAGTAAAATATCAAAAGTACCTTGGCGTATATATTGATTTCCCAATACCCAAAGATTATCAAAGAAAATATGATTAATGGATTTGGCGATAGAAAGTAATCCATATACAAGTGCTACTTCATAAAATGTCCATCCATGGATATCTCCTATGTTTTGAAAGATAATCCATACAAATAAAATGCCGCCTAACTGTATGAAAAATGAAGAAAAAGCGCCAATCAGAAAATCAGCTCTATATTCTAACATAATCTTTATATTTTGTTTGACGAACTCCCAATAAAGCTTTATATACCGCATCCTATATTCCCCTCCCATCAACCGCCTTGTACGGTAACTTTTCGAATAGACATTACAAAGAACATTCTAGAACCAATAAACAATACCACTACCCATAAAAACTGTTGTATAAGTGCTGCTGTGATTTGTTCTGGAGATAATATGCCTAGATAGATCGCGATCGGAGTATAGATCATATCTTTAAAAGGCAGTAGCTCTACAATCGTCTTCAAAACTCCAGGAAAGAAGGCAATCGGTACCAAGGAACCCGAAAAGAAAGAAATAATTGCTTCTTTAAGCATATGAAGTCCCCAACCATTGGTTGTATAAAATGATAATAGACCAATCACAAATTCTATAAAATAGGCGATGGTCACTGCCATCAATAGACTGATCAAAAACATAAACCCATGAAATATACTTACGGGAAGAGATATCCCAAAAAGAAGTACCGATACGAGTAGTGCTGGTACACTCATAAAGCCAATCCCCGTAATAAAGTCTCCAATTCTTGCCGCATAAATATTTAACTGAAAATCAATAGGACGAAGTAATTCTACAATAATATCTCCTGATTGGATAAAATGAGCAATCCATAGGTTGACACCTTGAGCAATGAGCATAAATAATACTCTCGCTAGTATGACATAGGTAATGATCTGTGTTTTGTTAATTCCATGAAGTGTAGACCGATCTCCATAGACTGCCATCCATATATAGTAGAATATAATGATTTGCAGAATATTTACAAATATCACAGCCCACGTGGATGCTACATACGCCATATAAATCTTGATTTGTATCTTCATGATTTCTATGATTTTATCAACTAATCTCATTCTGATCCCTACTTTCTATATAAATCCTTCACAATAGATTCTATGGAAGGTTCATGAATGCTTAAGTCAAGAATTTCGCAGTACGGAGAAATCAAATTCATCACACCGGCTGCTGTAATTTTTTGTCTATCAAATTTGATATGGAGCTCATACGCATCTTGAGATAATGCTTCCAACATGTCCTCATTCTCTTTAATCACAGCCGCAAGAGCAGGCTTACTATCTTTAATCTTGAATTGGACGGTACGATGTTTGCCAAACTGATTCTTGATCTGCTCTAGATTGCCATCATATATGATATTACCATTATCAATAATAATCACACGATTACACACTTCTTCTATATCTTGCAAATCGTGCGTTGTTAAAATCACCGTGGTATTTTTTTCTTTATTTAAATCTTTAATAAATGTACGAATCTTATCTTTTACCATTACATCTAGACCGATGGTGGGTTCATCTAAATATACAATAGTAGGGTCATGGATAAAAGCTGCGGCTATTTCACAGCGCATCTTTTGTCCTAAGCTGAGTTGTCTTACTGGCGTCTTGAGTAAATCTTGAAGTTCCAATAAGTCTGTATACAGCTCCAAATTCTTCTTATAGGCTTCCACGGGTACTTCATATATCTTTTGGATCAAATTATAAGATTCGATCACGGGAAGATCCCACCACAACTGTGAACGTTGGCCGAATACAGCACCAATATGCTTATTATTCAAAATACGGTTCTTTTGAGGTATGATTCCATTGACTTGAACTTGTCCCGAAGTAGGCGTCAAGATCCCTGTGAGCATTTTGATGGTTGTAGATTTTCCAGCTCCATTGGCCCCAATATAACCTACCATTTCTCCTGCCTCTAGCGAAAAATTAATATCCTCTACAGCTACTTTGGTTATGTATTTGGGATTTACTATATTTAGGAGTGCCCCCCTTACGCCTTCTTTACGATCATTAATTCTGTATTCTTTCCGTAGATTTTTTACTTCGATGATAGGCATCTTTTAATCCTCCCCTTGAAATCGTTTTCTTTTATGTATGAAGTCATATATCCTCCATCAGACTACAGTGCATAGTTTGATTATATTAAAATTAAACTATAATTCTAAAAACTTTATAACTGCAATATAAAACCTGCATACGATATGCAGGTTTTATACATATTTTAATCTCTAGGTCTCATCGTTGGAAACAAGAGCACATCTCGGATAGAATAAGAATTGGTCAAAAGCATCACAAGACGATCAATCCCAACACCTAATCCTCCTGTTGGAGCCATGCCATACTCTAAGGCTGTGAGGAAATCTTCATCGACCATATTCGCTTCTTCATCTCCTGCCGCTCTCAGGTCTTCTTGATGATCAAAGCGTTTTCTCTGATCAATAGGATCATTTAATTCAGAGAATGCATTGGCAAACTCACGGCCTGTAATAAAGAGCTCAAATCGCTCTGTGTATTCAGGATCTTGTGGTTTTCTTTTTGCCAAAGGTGAAATCTCTACAGGATGATCCATAATAAAGGTAGGTTGAACCAAATGCTTCTCTACATATTCTTCAAAGAATAAGTTTAGAATACCGCCTCTACCATGATGGGGTTCAAAATGAATATGATGTGCCTTGGCAACTTGTCTTGCTTCCTCTACGGACTTGATTTGTGTAAAGTCTACCTTGGCATATTGTGCTACTGCATCTACCATCGTAAGACGGACAAAAGGCTTTTCTAAGTCAATTTCAGCTTCTCCATACTGTACCACTGCCGTACCTAGTACTTCCTGTGCCACTGTACGAATCAATCCTTCTGTTAATTCCATCATACCGTGATAATCTGTATAGGCTTCATAAAGTTCTAAAAGTGTGAACTCTGGATTGTGACGGATGGACATTCCTTCATTACGAAATACACGTCCG
>CALKRZ010000062.1 GCA_937989765.1 uncultured Clostridia bacterium
CATGGCAGGAGCTATGGCAATTATGGGGATAGGATTTAATTCCCCAGCTGAGGAAATAGCTCAGGCGCTGATTCAAGGGGTCCTTGTCACAGGAGCTGCAGTTTATACTAATCAATTGGTTAAGCAAGTGAAAAAGGATAAAACGATTCCGAATGATGGGAAAGAAGATACAGAGGCAGGGGCTTAGGCTCCTGTCTTTTTTACTTTTTTGCAAAATAAAAAGAGTAGGCGCAGTGCCTACCTATCTTACAGCTTTCTGAATACACCTTTTACCATACCTAAAATTGTAACATCTATAGCAATTATAGGTTCCATCGATGAATTCTCAGGTTGGAGTCTAATGAAATTCTTTTCCTTATAAAATCTCTTCACAGTGGCTTCATTTCCGACCAAAGCCACCACAATATCTCCATTGTTTGCGGTATCCTGCTGCCTTACCAAGACATAATCCCCATCTAGAATACCGACCTTTACCATGCTATTCCCTTTTATCTTTAACATGAAATGGGTACCACCAGAAACAAAATCTAAAGGAACAGGAAACATCTCTTCGATATTCTCATCTGCTAAAATAGGAACACCAGCTGCTACCTTACCGATGATCGGTATTTCAATAGTTTCTTTTTTACTAATCAGGTTATTCCCATCATCGTCTAATACTTCAATCGCTCTTGGCTTAGTTGGATCTCTTCTTATGTATCCCTTATTTTCCAGATTCTTAAGATGCTCATGTACTGTAGATGTAGAGCTAAAACCCACAGCTTCACATATCTCTCTTACGGTCGGTGGGTATCCTTTCGTAAAAATCTCATCCCTTATATAGAATAGTATTCTTTCCTGCGAATTTGTCAAATCATGAATCATCTTAAATCACCCCTTTGATACCATTGTACCACATTTTATATTGAAATCAAACATATGTTCGGTTATAATTAAGGTAAAATATGTTATGAAGGTGATGGCATGAAGATACTTGCAAAACCAATAGATGTGTTGGCTAGATTTGACGTAAAAGGCATTCCAACTCCTATAAAAATTAGGATAGAAAATGAAGATCAGGAAGAGCGCGTGATCAAGATAGAATATATTTTGTTCCGGGAGAAGCTTAGATATGAAAAAAGTTTTATCTGGTCAATTCGCTGCAGGGGCATAATAAACGATGTAATCAAAGACTTTGAGGTAAGATATTGCTGTCCAACCACAACTTGGATCTTGTATAAGATATAATTCTACATTATTTTCTTGGCAAAAATTGAAAAAAGAACAAATGTTTGGTATAATATATATATACAAAAAAACAGAAGAGAGCTTCAACCCTCGACAAGTTAGCAGCTCTCTTCTCCCAATCTCACAAAGGAGATCTTACCCGTATTATACCACGGTAGACTCCTTCGTGCAATAAAAAGGAGGAGCCTATGAGCAAAGAAGAAGTTGTGGTAAGGATCATTGGTAAGTTGGATCTGGTGTATGGGGATATCATCAATCAGAAAGAAGTCAGGGGCATCATAGAGGAAGTCTTATATGACTATGATCTATGTACAACGGAGAGAGCCCTTGTAGTTCAGAATAATATGAACGATAGGATTTTACTGTACTTAGCATCAAAGAAAATCGATGGACTAAGTAGAAATACGCTAGAATGTTATAGCCGACACCTGGGCAGGTTCGCGCTCAATATAAGAAAGAATGTAGAAGACATTACAACCATGGATATCAGGATGCATCTGGCAGCCTATGCTAAGACAGGAGTCAAGAATAGCACTATTGGAACGGAAACGGATATCTTGAGATGTTTCTTCAAATGGTTAGAAGATGAAGAGTACATAAACAAAAGTCCGATGAGAAAAATTAAGCCTATCAAAGTAGAAAAAAGACTCAGAAAAGCTTTGTCGGTTGAAGAAATGGAGATACTTCGAGAAGGCTGCAAAACATATCGACAAAGGGCATTGTTAGAATTTTTTTATTCTACAGGATGTAGACTAGATGAAATTGAACAGCTTAACAAATCTGATATTGATTGGCAAAGGTTGCAGCTGAGAGTTGTTGGGAAAGGAAATAAAGAGCGAACTGTCTATGTGAACTCAAAGGCAAAAGTACATCTTCAAAAATATCTCATGAGCAGGCTAGATGACTGCGAAGCTTTATTCGTCACAGAAAGGCAACCTATATCTCGATTGGGTCGCAGGAGTATAGAAAGAGAATTTAAGAACATCGAAAAGACATCGGGACTTAAAAAGAATATATACCCACATTTGATTAGGCACACAATGGCAACACACTTACTAAATGGCGGTGCTGACCTCGTAACAGTTCAGGCAATATTAGGACATGAAGATGCATCTACTACCCAAATATATGCTCAGCTATCCAATACAAATATAGAGCATGAATATCGAAAACATATGATTCAATAGACACCCTTACATGGGTGTTTTTATTTTACCTGTGTCATACAAAAGTATGATATTGAGAATAAAATAGGTCACAAAAGAAACTATTGTATTCTTAATTCTTTTATGCTTATAAATGTCTCGTTTCGTGTTGGGTATCCCTTGATCGAATTAAATTCCATGGGTTTAAGCGTAATTTTTTAAAGCGCCATGATATGTAAAGTTAGATACGGTAAAATACGGTATTTTACCGTATAGA
>CALKRZ010000063.1 GCA_937989765.1 uncultured Clostridia bacterium
GAGCTGTGCACAGCAGTTTATTAACTGCTTGTGCGACAGCCCCTTTTTTTATGTTAGTCAAAGTTAATAAACCACAGCTCGGCTAAAGTTTGTTAACTATTTGGAAGGGTTTTGCAAACTCTCTTGAGCTTGAACTACCACAGATATTGGAAGTTTATTTCCTTTGACAGTAAGTTAGTAAAAATGTTGTAAATAGACGCTGCATAGACTATAATAAAAGATATATATATTTACAAGAAGCTGAACGAGGAGGTGAGAAAGGAGTTGGTGTATAGCTGTATGTTTGAACCCAATCACAAAATTACTAATGAAGAGATTATAGCACCTATCAGGAGACTACTGGGTACTTTAATATATGACAGGCATATACATAATACATATACATAATACATATACACAATACCATGCTGAACAACTAAAATTTTTGATGAGAAGGTGAAATAATGTATAAGTTGAAAAAAGGCTGTAGTGTTATGATAGCTTTGTTTTTTACATTTAATTTTGTACTGCCTATATTTGGTGCTGTAGATAATATGGAACAGGCTAAGATATTACAGAAATTAGGGCTTTTTGAAGGGACAGAAAAAGGATTTGAATTAGATAGAGGTCTTACAAGAGCAGAAGGTACTGCAATGGTACTACGTTTGAAAGGAATGGAACAGCAGGCGTTGACGAATGGTTCCAACTCTAGTTTTGATGATGTATCAGGGTGGTCAGAGCCATATATCGCAGAAGCAGAAAAGCAAGATATAGTAAAAGGTGTTGGGAACAACAAGTTTGCACCAGGTGATCCTATGACATCTAGGATGTATGTGACTTTGGTCTTAAGAAGTATGGGATACACTAAAAATACATGGCAAGATGCATTTAAAATTGCAGAACAAGTAGGATTAATTTTAAATATAGATAGTACGAGACTTGAGAAAAGTGATACATTATTGAGAAAAGATGTTGTAATGATTTCTTATAATGCATTAAAGACCAGAATGAATAATCAAGCTAAGGAAACATTATTGGATGATTTGATTGCAAAGCAAGTAATTAAGGAAAAGGAAGCTTCGGAAGTGATCAAAACTCTTAGAACTGAGTTAAGCGCTCAAATTCAGAAAACACAAGGTATTGTTGAACCAGAACCTAAAGATGTAGGCAAACCCCAATTGACAAAAGAAGAGCTTGGAGATGTTGAACTTATTAAACAGATTGAAAATATAGCTGTTATATGGGATGATTTAAAAGAAGTGAAAATGACAGATCCTACTAAAATTGAGAGTAACATTATAATTGAAAATCAAAAACCATTGTCCGATAAGTAGTATGAATACTAAACGATATAGGGGTGGGAGAATGAGATGCTCTAGGAATTTTAAGAAAATTACAAGTATGTTAACCATATTGTCACTTGTTGTTACGTTTATCCCAATGTTTCCAAGATATGTGGAAGCAGCAACTGGGAGCATAACTGTGAAGGCAAATACTAATGCGACAGACCTTGCAAAAAAATTGGTAGGTAGCGAAATGCCCATTCAAAATGCTGTTTTCGTAGGTAGTGGGGTACAGGCAGGATTTTTTAATGATTCAGGGGTTACAGAGATCGAAGAAGGTGTTATTTTAAGTACTGGAAGAATAGACTTTGTAATTGGCCCTAATAACTTAAGAAATAAATCACATAACAACCAAAGAGGTGGGGATCCGACGTTAGATGTATTTACAGGAAAGACCACTTATGATGCTTCAGTATTACAATTTCAATTTAAACCACAAGATGAATATTTAGTTTTTCAATATGTATTTGCTTCCGACGAATATGAGGAATATGTGAATAGTGAATATAATGATGCATTTGCATTTTTAGTCAATGGAAAAAACGCGGCTATTATTCCTGGAACCAGTGAGTATGTGTCTATTAATACTGTAAATCATCAGAAGAATTCCCAATACTATAAAAGTAATCACGATAAGAAGACATACAATACAGAAATGGATGGTATGACCACTGTATTAAAAGCGGTAGCAAAAGTTAATAAAAATGAGTGGAATACGATTCGTTTGGTTGTTGCAGATGCGACTGACCAAATATATGATTCTAACGTATTTTTAAAAGCTAATAGCTTTAAATCAGTACCGGATCCTATTGCACCTATGCCTCCTACTATTTCTATTGATCCAGAAACTTGGACCAACGCAAATGTTCAAGTTACTATTGATTATGCAGATGCTGAGACGAAAAAAGTCTATTATGATGGGCAATGGAGGAACTATACTGGACCATTTTCGGTAAGCTACAATCAACATGTTTATGCAATAGGATATAACGGACCTAAAGCTAGCCAAGAGGTGAATCGGTACATTGGAAATATAGATAAGACACCACCCACAACCCCTACACTAACAGCAAATATCACAGCCCCAACAAATCAAAATGTAACAGTGACAGCAACATATCCAGCAGATGGAACAGTAAAACAATACAAAATAGGTACTGGCGCATGGACAGCTTACACAGCAGGTATTGCTATGACACAAAATGGAACAGTCGAGGCAAGATGTCAGGATGTAGCAGGCAACTGGAGTGAAACGACAAGTTTAGTAGTGAGTAATATCGATAAGATAGCACCAACAGGTACGGTAATAGAAAAAGACTCCACAGGCAAAGTATTACAGGCGGGAGAAATGATTACAGGTGCCGTAACATTACACTGTACTGGAATAGATGAGACTTCCGGCAGCGGCATAAAAGGAATAAAACTTCCAGACGGAACTTTTATAAACAGCACATCTGCAAATTATAGTGTGTCACAAGTAGGAATGTATAAATTTGTTATAATCGACAATGCAGGAAACGAGACTACGATTGATTATGTGACGAAATATAAAGACAGTTTGATGTATCCCAAAGTAAAAATGACTGTAGTAGATGATAAAAACCCATTGGTGAAGGTGTTTGATTCTACTTTAAATGTAATAGGAACAGTGATCAATGATACATTTTCACCAGTTCAATTGATAGGAAATGGAAGGATTAATTTTAATATCAGTGGAAAAACAGTGACATCAGGGATATTGACAAAATATGCATTTATAAAAGCAAACACTGCACCAATATATAATGCAGAGAGTATCAATTGGACTACACTTCCCGGGGTTGTAAGTAATCCAAATGACTTCAATAGTTATCCAGATTTGATAAAAGATAAAAAAGGATATTTATCCCTTAAACATTATGAATATGCAGGAAATTATGCAAGTAATACGACTATTTCGAGAGAGATGAGTTTTGGGCAGCCAACTGGAGGGACTACTTTACTTACACAAAAAGCAGATGTGCCTCCAACTGATACTTCGATTGTTAGTCCAGGAAATAGTACGAATAGTCCTTTTGGTGGAAGAGGTATATTTAATGAAGATCCTAACGGATATGCATTTTTGGATAATGCAGCAGCATTTGTGGATAAAGGTTCTAATCTGAATGGGTTAACAGCTGCAGAAAAAGAAGCAGCAGTCTTGGTAGGGAATAAGTATTGGTTGCCAATCAGTAATGAAGGTGCCAAAAAAGCTATGAAGGTATGGGGATATTTTGTCCCAAGTACAACTGCAACATATAAATTTGCGGTACATTCAGATGATGGAGCATATGGATATCTGATCGTAAATGGACAAAAGAAAGTGTTTGTGGAGAATTGGACTATCGCAGCTGCATTTAGACGATCTACTGGAACAAAAAGCGGATCAGATGCACCTGCAAAAGCAACTGTAAGCTACGAATTAGAAGCTGGTAAAGCATATCCAATCTATATGGAATGGTTTGAAGGAATGCCAAGTCATAGAGCGTTTATACCTATGTATAGTATAAATGGTGCAGCATGGACAAAGATCAATAACGATGAGTTTTATGCAAGCAGCAATAACACACCAGGAACATCTGCGGAAGCATATTTTGAGGATGCCTCTACAGTAAATTTCCCATCAGAAGATGGTACTTACTATGTAGCTATCAAATCTGAAAATACTACAGACTATATCACAGAAGGTATCTTTGGAGGTTTTATTGTAGATAATACGGCACCTACAACACCAACATTTACACTATCACCTACAACACCAACAAATGGAACTGTAAATGTAACGGTAAACTATCCAAATGATGCAACAAAAAAACAATATAAAATAGGAATAACAGGAGCATGGACAAACTACACATCAGCGATAGCAGTAACAGTAAATGAAACCACAGTGTATGCAAAATGTAGTGATATAGCAGGTAATTGGAGTGAAGAGGGAAGTTATACAGTAACCAATATAGACACAGAAGCACCTGCAGCTCCAACAAACCTTGCTCTAGCACCAATATCCGACACAGGTATTAAGGGAGATAATATAACAAGTAACAAGAAGCCAACTATAACAGGTAAAGCTGAAGCAGGTAGTACAGTTACTCTTTATAAAGGATCAGCTGTAATAGGTACAGGAACGGCAGGTACAGATGGCAACTTTAGTATTGCTATAACTACAGATCTAACAGAAGGAGTTAATCCTATTACAGCAAAAGCAACAGACGTTGTAGGAAATGAAAGTACAGTATCATCAGAATTAAAGATAACCATAAAAAGTACAATAGAAGCTCCAACAGACCTTGCTCTAGCACCAATATCCGACACAGGTATTAAAGGAGATAATATAACAAGTAACAAGAAGCCAACTATAACAGGTAAAGCTGAAGCAGGTAGTACAGTTACTCTTTATAAAGGATCAGTTGTAATAGGTACAGGAACGGCAAGTACAGATGGTAATTTTAGTATTCCTATCACTACAGATCTAACAGAAGGAGTTAATACGATTACAGCAAAAGCAAAAGATGTTGCAGGAAATGAAAGTACAGTATCATCAGAATTAAAAATAACAATAATAAGTACAATAGTAGCTCCAACAGACCTTGCTTTAGCAGATGAATCTGACACAGGTGTTAAGGGTGATAATATAACAAGTAACAACACACCCGCTATAATAGGTAAAGCGCAAGCAGGTAGCACAGTTACTCTTTATAAAGGATCAGACGCAATAGGTACAGGCACAGTAGGGGCAGATGGTAATTTTAGTGTAAACACATCCATATTAGCGGATGGTACACATATTATTACTGCAAAAGCAAAAGATATAGTAGCAGGTATTACAAGTAATTCATCAGCCGCAGTAACAATAATAATCGACACAACAAAACCAGCAAAACCAGTAATAAATGTAAAATCAACAACAAAAATTGTAGGCACAAAAACAGTGCCTGCAGTAGAGATCAGAATAATATCAAATGACACAGACACTACAGCAATAAAATACAAAGAAAAGGCGGATAGTGGTTGGAAGACTGAAAGTGGCAAAGAAGTGACATTTACCATGACAGAAAAAACAACAGTATCAGCTACAGCAATAGATCAAGCAGGTAATGAAAGTGATACAACAACACAACTGGTTGAATTAGGATCCGATGTAGTAAATACTCCAGGAGGTTCACTTACTGTTAAAGCTACAGGGTATGTTTACCCAGGTGGAACGGCTATGCTAGAAGGAAAATTTGAAAACACATCAAACCTAAAAGGAACTTTAGAAATAGATTTTGAAGATAAGCTATATAATGGAGATGCAGAAAGTACAGTGCTATTAAGTGGTGTATTTAATAAAGCTAGCATAGCCATTAACAATGGTGGATCTTCTTCTACAGGGTTCCCATATTCAATTAGTATTTTGGCTACTGAGCCAGTAAAATCATTTAAAATCAATTTTAAAATAAAGCCAAATGACAGTCTGAAAATTACAGAGTATAAAACAAATATTGTCAATAAACAGGTTAAAGTTAAAATTGTATTTAAAAAAGAAGATGGGTCAATAGAAGCAACTTGGAGTACAATGATGAAACTGGTAGATATACCGTATATACAATAGTTACAACAAAAACCACAGAAAGAAATTTCTGTGGTTTTTGTTGTAACAGTAGGAGAAAATATGTATAATAGTGGAATATAGGATTGATCGTAACGCATAAGAAAGAAAAATAAATCTCTAAAAAATTGTACGATGAGGGTCTATTTTGTTGTCAGAAGAAGTGATAGAGTGTATAATGTAATTTGTAAAAATATGGAACAGGAGTGATGTGAGTGGAGGCACTACTAAAGATGGATCTGGCAAGATGGATCCTTTACACCATTGGAGGAGTAGGAGCTACAGGGATAGGCGCTCTAGTACTACTACAGATATACTGTACACTGAGCAAAAAGAAATTACATCGATATCTGAAAGAAAACAATGGGGAATTATTGAAGAAAAGTAAAGTATTAAGTCTTATATTCGAAGATTATGAGGCATGCACAAAGACCAATAACGAAATGATTAATACCCAAGCCATTATAGAAAAACATTTTTATCGCCAAAAGATACTAATCTTCCCTATGTTTTGGATCGAAAAAATAAGTAGGCAAGCAGGGAGTATTGCAGTTGTATTAGGACTTTTGGGTACTTTCACTGGATTAATCAGTTCCTTGTGGAGTATACGTACTTCTTTAGATGCTATGCTCACAAATTATGCACCAGAAAATCTAGAGCAGTTTCTAAGTCTAAGTAAGGAAATGATTACAGCATTATCAGCACCCTTGAGTGGTATGTGGTATGCATTTGCTACTAGTGTGGCAGGGCTTGCCTGTTCGATCTCTCTACAGCTATTGGGGATCATATTTACAACAGAAGAAAGAAAAAATCACTTTTTTACCGAATTAGAAGAGTACTTGGATAATACATATTACTATGTTCTAAAGCCCAGAAATAATATGGAACTCGCTGTAGATGGAATCCGTACAGGCGTAGCAGAAGGAATTAATAAATTTGGAGATGAAATTCAGAAGACAGCTCAAAGTATTGCAGGAACGATGGAGATGGTAAGCAGTACATTTAAAGAGCTGCAGAGTTTTGCACAAAATTTAGGAGAAGTAGGAAGAACTATTGAACAGTATAAATCAGTCATCAAAGAATCCCTGAGTGAGTTCCGTGGAGTGACAGAAGCCCATACAGTAGAGGTACAAAAAGGAAATGACAATATGATCAGTATGATGGAGAAGATACAAGCTTTAGAAATGTCTCAACTTCAAGTTTTACAACAGGTGTCATCTATTTTAGAGAGTACATCCCCTAGGATCGTAGCTGAAACTATGGATCAAGAAACTAAAGAAGGTCAAACATATGAAGAGATTGAGCATATAGGATTACCTGAAGAAGAAGAGCAGGAAATCGTAGAGGATATACAGACATTTACACAGGATATTGAGGAAAGTATGAGTGCAGAAGAAGTTGCAGTTACACTAGAGCAGCCAGTCATGCTAGAGGCAGAACAACAGCAGCTGGAGTCTGAGGATCAAGATGTAGAAGTGATAGAAGAAGATATTGAGGCGCTCTTGAGTCAACTCGAAGTAGAGGAGGAGTCTTCAGGATCGACTGAAAACAGTTCTGAAATCTTGGAGTTAAATGAAGATCAGCAGGAAATTTATAAAGAAGCGGCTGAGATGACGAATGAAGATCTGGAAAAGTTGCTTCGAGAATTAGAACAAAGTGGGGATGAGGATACTGGAACTCAGATTCCAGAATTAGGAGCTGCTGAAATACTCCCAGAAGATGAACAGGCTGAAGAAATCCAACTACCTGTATCAAATCTAGATGAAATGGTAACAGAGGATGATCTTGAAGCATTAATGTTGCAGTTAGACGAACAAGGTATATCGGAAGATAAGCTCACTACGGATGAAGTGGCAGCAGCAGGAGAAGAACAACAGACTGAACCAGTTAGGATAGAAGAATCCGTAGATCCTAATAAAATGATGATGCCAGATGATATTGAAAGATTGATTCAACAAATGAGCGGTAAAGGGTGATCTGCATGAAGATAAGAAGAAGCTTTATGAGAGGGCAAGAGGTACAGATAGACTACTGGCCCTCCTTTACTGATTTAATGACAGGTATTGTATTTTTATTCATACTTTTAATCTCTGTATATTTTGTGCAAGGTGTTCGAAATAGCCGTATTCAGGAGCAGCTTGTAAAGGAAATAAAAAAAGAACAGGTCATAGAAGTATTTGAAACAAAAGCTTTAATTGCGGAGGAACTTAGTTTATTTCCAGCGGGAGTCAAAGAAGGAACCCAGATCGTAAAAAGAAATACAGATAATACGATATCCATCATAGGGGATATAGTATTTCCTTCCGGAGAATTTAGATCTTCTGCTATAAGGCCAGAAGCGCAGGTCGCGTTGACGGAACTTGCAAATAGGTTCGAAAAAATATTACAAAACCCAAAGTATGCACCCTATATTCATATGATTTTGATAGAAGGACATACAGATGATGTTCCACACAAGAGTAGTGATGGATTGCAAAATCATAACTGGAATCTAGCATCAGATCGAGCGCTTAGCATAGCACATTATATGTTTAAGGCAAACCCTGCTTTGGCTCAAGATGAATATGCCAAGTATTTTGCAGTAGGAGGATATGCACAATATCGACCTGCAGTGGAGTATAAAGATTTAGATGAAGTAGAAATCAAAAAGGCAAGAGAACAAAATAGAAGAATTTCTTTCCAGATTATTTTGAAAGAGGAAGCCTTAAAAACACAAATAATGGAATATATACAAATTACAAAATAAAATCAAAAACATACCTGTTTACTAAAAGGTATGTTTTTTTGTGTGAACTAGATAATTTAGTGCTGAGTAGAATTTCACAGTATAAATTGTATACAATCAGCAAATAATAGAAATAGGTATGATAAGCATTATATTCATGCAAAAATAAAATATATATAATTGACTAAGTATTCAAATATGATATAATTAGTTATATGATAATAGTTTTCGCATGAAAGTTAATAAATCTTATTAAGGAGGGAATTGTATGGCTGCAAAGATTACATTGCCTGTCACGAATCCACAAGGGTACTATGAAATGCGCCTAGAAAGTATTGGTGGACTGGGCGCAAATCTCAGTGGGAAAATTTTGGGAGAGTTAGGTGCATTATATCTAGGGCTCAATAGTGCAAATTTTGCCAGTTATGGCTCTGAAAAAAGAGGATCTCCAGTGAAGTCTTATATTAGATGGTGTGCACCTGAACAAGAGATTCTTATTAATAGCTCCATAGAAACGCCTCATCTTTTAGGACTTTTTCATGAAAGACTAGCAGGAAAGATACCGGTAATGGCGGGTGTTAAGCCAGATGCCGTGGTTATTGTTAATACGGATCAATCTGTGGATGTGATGCGCGATCGTCTAAAAATGCATGGAGGTACACTATGCTGTATAGATGCCCTTAATTTAGCTATTGAAGCAAAGACGAGAGTGAATATGGTCATGCTAGGCGCTATAGCCAAAGCCTCTGGATTTATTCCCTTAGATGCGCTAGAAGAAGTAGTCAAGGATACGGTAGGTCATAAATATCCAGCAGCACTTAAATCTAACCTAGAGGGTATTCATAAAGGATATAATAATATTACTGTCAAGAGATTTGAACCAGACGGTAAATATCCTTATCAAGAGTATAAAGAACTGGAAAGAGATTGGGGTTATGATAATTCACCCATCGGTGGGATCAATCCAATCTATGGAAACACCATCAGCAATGATTTAACAGCGAGTAGAGAAGGGTATATTCCTATCTTTAAAAAAGATGCCTGCATACACTGCGGCATGTGCGATACAACTTGTCCAGATATGGTATACCAATTTGTCAAAGGAGAATTCAAAGGAAAACCATCTATGGTCAATCTAGGACCTGACTATCATCACTGTAAAGGCTGTTTGCGCTGTGTGGAAGTATGTCCTACAGATGCCTTGACAGCTGCACTTGAAAGAGATCATGATATATGGAAAGACCATGTACGCAACCAAGATCTTGTTTTAGAAAAAATGGAATTTGAAGAGGTAGGCCCCAATTCTTGGATGCGATCTGAATCAAATATTGAAAATGAGCTGAAATATTAATAATGAGGAGGCGAGATAAATGGTAGAACAAAAAGTTGTATTTGACAGTGGTAACGAATTAGCGGCCTATGCAGCCAAACAAATCAACTATCATGTTATGGGATATTATCCGATCACACCCTCTACTCAAGTAGCTGAATACTTAGATGAATTAAAGGCAGAGGGACTACATGATATTACTATGATACCGGGCGATGGAGAACATGGGGCAGCAGGCATCTGCTATGGTGCAGCCGCAGGAGGTGGACGAGTATTTAATGCTACTTCCGCCAACGGACTTTTGTATGCCTTAGAACAGTTACCTGTGCAATCAGGAACCAGGTTTCCTATGGTTTTAAATGTTGCCTGTAGAACAGTATCAGGACCCTTATCCATTAAGGGCGATCACAGTGATATCATGTATACACTCAATACAGGTTGGATCATTTTGTTTGCTAAAGATCCTCAACGGGTTTATGATATGAATATATGTGCCCTCAAAATCGCAGAAAAAGTAATGCTTCCAGTTATTGTAGCCTATGATGGATTTTTTACCAGTCATCAAAAAAGAAGAACAGAAGTGTTTGCGAAAGATGAGGATGTACAGGATTTCCTAGGGACGTATGAGCACCCCTATCATGCGCTCGATAAAGATCATCCAGTTACCATAGGATCGTATATGAATGAACCTGATTTGATGAATAATAAATTCCAATTACATTTGGCGATGGAACAATCCAGGACAGTGATTTCTGATGTATTTACTGAATACGGTCAGCTTACAGGTCGTACATACAATGTAGCAGAAGGATATCGCTGTGAAGATGCAGAGGCTATTTTGTTTGCTCTCGGTTCTACATTTGATACCGCCAAAGTATCCGTAGACCAATTACGGGCTGAAGGTAAAAAAGTAGGTGTTATCACCTTAAATGCTCTTCGTCCTTGGCCAAAGGAAGAATTATATGAATTGTGTAAGAATTCCAAAGCCGTTTTAGTAGCAGATCGCCAAGATAGTTATGGCGCAGGTGGCGGCAATATGACATTAGAACTGAAAGCAACATTGCAGGACTATCGATCAAATATTGAAGTATTAAGTCGGGTATATGGTTTGAGCGGACGAGACTTCTACAAGGAAGATGGAATTGCCATGCTGAATGAGGCGTATGAAGCAGCTCAAAAAGGCAAAGCCGAAGTCAAATTTAATTATCATGGACATTATAAAGGAAGAGAAAGTGATGAACCTCAAAAATACTTTGATCCCATCGTAGGAGAAAAAGCAAATCCAGGGATCACTTCGGTAGCGCTAGATCCTAATACTGGAAAAATGGTTGTAAAAGGCGGTATGGTAAAAGACTCTACCCAGATGCCAAAACGATGGACAGCAGGACATGGAGCTTGTCCGGGCTGCGGTATTCCTGTGAATGTAAATATGCTTCTTCGTGGGATTGAAGGCAATGTAGTATTGTTATTCCATACCGGTTGCGGTATGGTAGTTACTACAGCATATCCCAAAACTTCCTTTAGGGTTTCGTATATACACAATTTGTTCCAGAATGGAGCGGCTACCTTATCGGGTGTAGTAGAAGTATTTCATGAAAAACAAAGACGTGGAGAAATACCACCAGGGGATGATTTTACATTTATTATGGTGAGTGGAGATGGAGGCCTAGATATCGGCATGGGCCCAGCCATTGGAGCAGCACTTCGAAACCATAAAATGATTATCATGGAATATGATAATGGTGGATATATGAATACAGGATATCAACTTTCCTATACAACGCCAAAGGGTGCCAAAAGTTCAACCTCTCATGTAGGACCTGCCCAAGCAGGAAAAGCTATGTTCCACAAAGATACAGCTCAGATTTTTGCAGCTACGAATATTCCATATGTAGCGACTGTAGCAGAAAATCAACCTACGGATTTTATCAAAAAGGCTGCCAAAGCTCAAAAGTATGCCAGTGAATATGGGCTTGCCTTTATTAAAGCGCTATCGGCATGTCCTCTGAACTGGAATGATAATCCGAGGTATGAACGCAGTGTAATTGAAGCAGGTGTAAACTCCTGTTATCATCCTCTCTATGAAATAGAACAGGGAATTACTACGATCACATATGATCCAGAAACTCGAAATAAAAAGATTTCGGTGCTGGAATGGTTTACAATGATGGGTAGAACAAAACATTTAGCAAAACCTGAGTATAGTGAAATAGTAGATGGAATACAGGTGGAGATTGACAGACGATGGGCACAACTTAAAGCAAAACATGAAAATCCCTTACTATAGAACTTTTAAAAGAGTATAGAAATTTCTATACTCTTTTTTTGTGTTTAGAAAATTTGTCTTGTTTGCAACGATTCGGCATATATGTGTAGAGATGTTTGTACTTTCTTTATATAGACAGAAAAAAAGGAAATATGTGCAAAATGATTAAAAACGAAAAGTATCTGTAATGATATATGTTCATATTGACAAAAGATTATAAAATGATATAATAATAGTATACATAATTATAAGTATGTATGTAGGTACGGTTAGGATGCGTGAATCTTATACAGGTCCTATGTGCATTTTATATGGAAGGATTTGTTTTTTTCAATGCCTATATATTTCCGAAGATGTAAATCAGAAGTGTAGGAACTATTTTATAAGTAAAACGTTTAAATAAAGCAAAAGTTTAGATCAACAGATGCAGAAGTTGAATATTTTTAAGGGGGCGTGCTTGTGTTTAAGAAAAAAAGCGGCGAATTAAAGTTTTCGGCTACAAAAAAGCCTATATTTACACTACCGAAAATGAAATTTACCAAAAAGGTTAGAGCAGATCGGGACAGTAGTGTAGATATGCCAGTGCAAAACAAATCTAAATTATCTATCTTGGAGAACTATACAAAACCTATTAAGGGATTTTCTTGGCTTCGTGGAAAAATGAGTGTTACGATTTTTGCACTGATTGTCCCGGTTGTTTTGGTTGCAGTAATACTTGTAGGGCTCATATCCTATAGTACCGCCAGCGAGGTATTAAAAGATCAGATGGAAGCATCTACCTTACAAAGTTTGCAACAGACGGATCTATACTTACAGGTAATCAATCAAAAAGTAGATGAACAAGGCGCAGTGATTATTCGTAATCCAGCGGTTGTAGTAGATAATAGTAACTTTTTGAAATTACTTACAGCAGATAGCAATAACTGGTCAGGAATGGAGAAACCTAAAATCAAAAAAGCCATCAAAGACCAATTAAGAATCACTATGGAGAATAATAAGGATATTAACTTTTTATGGATTATTCGTGAAGGACAGTTATCTTTTGGTGTAGGCAGTTTTAATGAGACCATGGAAGAAAAATTCAAATATGATGAAATACCTTGGATGGCACCACTGCAAGATCAGCCTGAAAAAGAAAAAGGCAAATTAATGTGGATTACAGTAAAGGATGAGAAAGATCAGACAAGTATTGTAGCTGCTCGGTGGATTACTTTAGCGGGACTCAAAAAAGGATCGCGATTTGATGGCATTATGGTCATGGGTGTAAAGCCAGCAGTGCTCCAGAGTGCAGTGGATGCATTTAAAGAGTCAGCCAAAGAGGGGACATTTATGTTTATCATAGATGACCAAGGGAATGTATTAAGTCACTCAGAAAAAGATATTGACACAGCGACTATAAAGGAACAGCCTTATGTCAAATCTATTTTAAATGCGGATGAACCAAAGGGGCAAACTACTTTTTTTCATGAAGATGGACAAGAATATTTTGCTACTTATTATACAGCAGAAAATACTGGATGGAAATTAGTTAGTGCAGTACCTATGAAGGTGATGATGAAAGACATACAGGCTATGGGAACTAAGATATCTATGATTAGTGTACTTTGTATAGTGTTTGCAGGAATGATAGCTGTATTTATTTCTTTGAGTATTACAAAACCGATCAAAAAAATGCAAGTTGTGATGAAAGAAGTAGAAGGTGGAAATTTGACGGCTAGACTTCATACAAGAAGAGTGGACGAACTAGGTCAGCTGAGTATTAGTTTTAATCATATGTTGGGGAATGTAAATACGCTTTTGAAACAGTCGGCAGCATCCTCTCAGACGGTGGTATTGGCCTCCGCAGAGATGGATAAAACAGCAGGGGTCACTGCGAATCTAACAAATGAGATCGCATGTGCGATCGACAATATATCAAGAGGTCTTAGTGAACAGTCTATGAGTATTGCAGATAGTGCAGAAATGACGAATCAATTATCTAAAAAGATTGAAGGGGTTGTAATTGTTTCCGATATCGTAGCAAAATCTTCTTCTGATGCCAATACTGTAAGCGTAGAAGGAAAACACACTGTGATGGAGTTAAAACAAAAATCTCAACAGACAAAGCAAATTGTAGGACAGGTTATTACCTCTATTCAAGAACTGGGGGCATATTCTCAAGCCATTGAAAATATTTTAAAAACCATCACTTCTATTTCGGCAGAGACTAATTTGCTTTCTTTGAATGCATCTATTGAAGCTGCTCGGGCTGGAGATGCGGGTAAAGGGTTTGCAGTTGTAGCGAATGAAGTGCGTAAGCTTGCAACTCAATCCTCGCAAGCAGCAGGAGAGATAGCCCAGATTATTTCTGATATTCAAGATAAGATTACCAATGCAGAGAAGATTACAGATAAGGTATATGTGATCACAAAAGAACAAGATGAATATGTAGGATGTACTGAAAATGCTTTTGATAAAATTAATACATCCATCGGAAATATTCTGCATAATATACTAGATCTGAATACAGCTGTAAAAGATATGGATGGATATAAGAATAAAATTACAGATTCTATCTATGATGTTTCTAGTATTGCAGAAGAATCAGCAGCAGCAGCAGAGGAAATTGCCGCATCTACCGCGGAGCAGACGACTGCGATGGGCGCGTTGGCACAATATGCCCATGAACTGAATGAAACAGCAGAAGGTTTAAAACAATCCATTGGAAAATTTAAAATATGAGAAAAAATGACTATCTAAAAGATAGTCATTTTTTCTCAAGTAGTTTATTTGTGTAGCTAGATCATACGTAGGGTAAATGATAATATATGACTAAATGTAATTTTTGGGGAGAAACAGACATGAAAAATAGAATCACAATCAAGGATGTGGCAAAAGAAGCGGGGGTTTCCACTGCTACTGTCTCCAATGTAATCAATAATATCGAAAAGGCATCGAATCGAACAAGACAAAGAGTATTAGATGCCATTGAAGCATTAAATTACCAACCTGATTTATCTGCAAGAAGTCTTGTAAAAAGAAAATCTAGTTTAATTGGTATTATGCTACCAAGTTTCGAAACCCAGGAACAAGTAGCGCCTACTCGATTATTGGCAAATCCGTTTTATAATATGTTTTTGACAGGCGCAGAGTATGAAGCTAGAAGGCAAGGATATGAGATACTCTTGACAGGATGTAGAGATGAAAAGGCAGTAGTAGATATTACTCATCAGAGAAATTTAGATGGAATCGTATACTTGGGGATGTATCCCAAAAAAGTGTATGCCTATATGAAGCAGCTTAAAATACCGGTTGCACTGATTGATACATACGATGAGGTAGAGTTTTTTCATAACATTTGTATAGATGATGAAGAGGGTGGTTATCTAGCTACAAAATACCTTGTTGAGCATGGTCATGAAAAAATAGGGATACTAGGAGGCGATATTAGAGTCCTAGGGGTTATGCAAAGACGATTTGAGGGATATAAGAGAGCTTTGAAAGAGGCAGGGGTTCCTTACCGAGAAGAATGGACATTTGAAGTAGATATCACTTGTGAAGGTGGTTATGGGTCTGTAAGAGATGTACTTTCTGCTAGGAGAGATATGACAGCTATTTTTGCGGTAGCAGATATTATTGCAATAGGATTACTCAAAGGATTGAGAGAACATCGAATCTCAGTGCCTAAGGATCTTTCTATCATAGGGTTTGATGATTTAGAAGCATGTGAACATATTTATCCGCCTTTAACTACAGTTAAACAAGACATTTTTAAAAAAGGTAAAAAGGCTGTAGAAAAAGTAATCGAAGAAATCAATCAAGGATATATGAATCATAAGGTAAAGACAATACTCCCTATTGAGATTATAGAAAGAGAATCTGTACAAAATATAAAAAATAAAAAGTAAACGGTATAAACATCTAAAAAATTACTGGGTATTTTGCTTGGAGAATTTATCATCGAATATGATATCAGAAAAACGGTTACAGTATAGATAGGGAATTAACTGCAGGATAAAGCGTAAAAGAGTCTAGTTAATTCCCAAGGTAGACTTGTGATATAGATGCTATGGTTCCAATAAGTATCCCACCATATCTATAGTATGGAGGTGACAACATGTCCAAACAGGATGGAAACAAGCTGCGCCGTCGACAAATAAAGAAAATGGCAAGAACGATGGAAAACTATACAGAAAATGCTAGATTTTTAGAAGAACATGCCAATGAATTGACACCCAATCAAATACAAGAACTTCGACATACTCAGATGAAGAAGCTTAAATATTTAAAAGAAGTCAAAGGAACCATTAAAAATAATGGAGCGGTGCAGTAGCGCTTTGAGCATATACGTTTTAAATAGCCAACTGTTGATATAAATATCATGGAGCAGTTGGCGTTTCTTATGATATGGAGAAAATTTATCTGAAAATAGTACATTTTTTTACATGAAATGATATTGGTTGTTTTATTTTTTTGTTTTTGGGTATATAATGTTGTAATATATTTTTATAAACAAATATGGAGGTACAATATGATAAAGAATTATGCAGATCCCCAGTGGAAAAATGACATGAAAATCCGTCTTGATTTCAATAATATGATGACTGATTTTATCGGTGAACAAGGAATCAAAGAACAGGATATCCAAGACCTTTCATCAAAAATAGAAATAGCAAAGAGGGCAATGCAGGAAACAAGAGAGACAACAATGGCTTGGAGAGATCTACCTTACAATCAGAAGGAAGTAGTAGCGGATATTGTTTCATATGTAGCTGAAGTAAAAGATCAATTTGACTCTTTCGTAGTACTGGGAATCGGAGGTTCTGCACTAGGACCGATGGCAGTGCAGCAAGCGATTCGCCATCCTCTTTATAATGAATTATCTAAAGAAAAGAGAAACGGATATCCAAAGTTTTATGTAGCAGACAATGTAGATCCTGAAAAATTAGTCAGTTTATTCGATATTGTAGACTTAGATAAAACCTTAGTGAATGTGATTACGAAGTCAGGAAGTACGTCTGAAACCATGTCCCAATTTATGATCATAAAAGAAGTACTAGAAAATAAGCTAGGCAAGGAAGCAGCTAAGAAACACATTGTATGCACTACGGATCAAGAAAAAGGAAATCTAATCAAAATTGCAAAAGAAGAAGGATATAAGACATTTTACATCCCAAGTGCTGTAGGAGGAAGATTTTCTGAGCTAACGCCTGTAGGTTTACTACCTGCTGCTATGACAGGCATTGATATTGAAGGATTGTTGGCAGGTGCGGCATTGATGGATGAAATGTGTCAGGTAGACGATATCTATCAAAATCCAGCCTTTATGTATGCGCTGCTACATTATATGGGTATGCAAAAAGGAAAAAATATTACTGTCATGATGCCGTATGCAGATGCCCTCAAATATATGGCGGATTGGTTTGCACAGTTATGGGCAGAATCTTTGGGTAAAAAATTTGACCGACAGGGTAAGGAAGTATTTGTAGGACAAACACCTGTAAGAGCACTAGGTGCAACAGATCAGCATTCTCAAGTGCAATTATATGCAGAAGGTCCTTTTGATAAGATTATTGTATTTGTAGGTGTAGATCGATATCGTGCCAATTTACAAATTCCTAAAATCTATGGAGATGTTCCAAGTTTAGGGTTTTTGGGTGGAACGACTCAAAATCAATTAATCGCAGTTGAACAGATGGCTACAGAATATGCTGTTATGAAAGCAGGCAAAATGAACATGACACTCACCCTTCCTGAGGTAAATGAGTTTACTATGGGACAGGCATTATATCTCTTTGAGGTAGCCACTGCATTTGCAGGAGAACTGATGGATATTAACGCGTTTGACCAACCTGGAGTGGAGGAAGGCAAGGATGCCACCTATGCTATGTTTGGTCGTCCTGGATATGAAGAAAAAAGAGCAGAACTAGATGCTAGGCCTTCAAAGAAAGACAAATATATGATTGGTTAATGAATATAGTATCTACTTGAGGCTGTCTAAAAAGAGTGCAGCCTCAAATATGATTTTACGACAAATTTGATAAAGGAGAGTAGAATGAAAGGAGAAGAAAGAAGAATACAAATAATAAATAGGCTAAAAGAGACGGGGCAACCTGTGAGTGGAGGAGAGCTAGCACAGTTGCTCCATGTCAGTAGACAGGTTATTGTACAAGATATAGCGCTATTGAGAGCCCAAAAAAATGATATTATAGCAACGGCTAGGGGATATATGCTGTATTATACAGATACATCCAAGGTTCGAAGAGTATTTGCATTATCCCATACAGCAGACCAGATCAAAGGAGAGCTAGAGACGATCATAGAGTTAGGTGGAACAGTGTTAGATGTGATCGTAGAACATCCAATATATGGGCAAATTACAGCGAATCTTATGATTGAGACAACACAAGATATCCAAAATTTTTTAGCTCAAATGGATCACCAAAAGTCGGTTCCCCTAATGCAACTCACAAAAGGAGTCCATCTTCATACTATAGAGGGAAAGACAGAGAGGTTATTGGACTTGATTGCAGAAGCATTACGAAAAAAAGGCTATTTACTTACTGAGTAGATAAAAAAAATTTCTTGTTGAAAAGAGATATTTTTTTTGCTATACTATGACAAGACACATGACATTACTTAATTTATTTTAAATTTATGCTGCAATCAGCGAGATGGAGGCTATTATGGGAGAAAAAAATGCACTGCCCAATGTGCTTGTGCAAAGATATTTGATTGATGGATTGGGAGGGATGGCGCTTGGTCTTTTTTCTACCTTGATCGTGGGTTTAATTATGAAGCAAATCGGCTTAGCTATAGGTCCTAATCCGGTAGGTATTTTGTTCACACAGTTGGGAAGTATTGCATCAGTAGCTACAGGTGTAGGGATTGGTGTAGGGGTAGCTCATACATTGAAAGCACCCAAGCTGGTGCTCTATGCATCTGTTGTAACAGGATTTATAGGAGCCTATGCAGGCGCTTTGGCAAAAGGCACACTCATGATCAATGAGGGTAAAACGATAGGTCTTACAGGACCTGGAGATCCCTTGGGAGCATTTATTGCAGTAATCATAGGGATAGAGATGAGCAGACTCATTGCAGGTAAGACGAGGCTTGATATTATATTGACACCGATTGTAACCATTTTTTCGGGAGGACTCGTTGGGATTATACTAGGGCCGCCATTGTCAGAGGGAATGAGATGGTTAGGATCTATGATTGGTGTAGCTACAGAACTTCAGCCATTTTTGATGGGGATCGTGATTTCTACTGTGATGGGAGTGATACTCACATTGCCGATTAGTTCAGCCGCACTATCTATTATGCTGAATCTTTCAGGATTAGCAGCAGGTGCTGCAACGATTGGTTGTGCTACCCAAATGATTGGATTTGCAGTAGCGAGCTACAGGGAAAATAAAGTGAACGGTGTTTTAGCACAAGGCTTGGGTACATCCATGCTTCAGATGCCCAATATCGTGCGTAATCCTTTGATCTGGATTCCTCCTATTCTAGCCAGTGCTATCTTGGGACCCATAGGGACGGTATTGTTTGGGATGCAAAACAATGCAGCAGGAGGGGGAATGGGTACCTCGGGGTTGGTAGGTCCTCTGATGACATGGCAGACGATGATTGCCCAAGATGGAGCAGTTTTACTTATATGTAAGATTGCACTTCTGCATTTTATATTGCCTGCAGTAGTAACGCTAGTGATCTCAGAGTATATGAGGAAAAAAGGCTGGATCAAATTAGGAGATATGAAATTAGATGTATAACGCTGCTTTTCGCAGCGTTATTTTTTTTCACACATTTTTTCTTTATAAGATTTAAGATTGAATTTTTTTCTGTTTTACAGTACACTAGAGGAAAAGGGGTGAAAACATGAAATTAGTCGGAATTCGGATGCTACAGATCGGAGAAAAGCTTAGTACAGCCATTCGTATGGCAGATGGGCGTGTTTTGCTGCCTGCAGGCGCACAGGTTACAGAAAAGTATATAGAAAGATTAAAGAAAATTGGGATTTTTTCGGTATATGTGGAAGATGAAGCATTTGATGATGTAAAGGTTATGGCTGCTTTACAAGATAATACAAAAGTAGAAGCACTGAAGGTTATTGCAAAAGTGTATAGTATGGCTGAAAAAGATAAATTATTTGACGAATATGAAGTAAAAGCTGTTGTCAAGAAGATGATTGAAGATGTACGAGCCGTAATTGGAAGTCCTATTAACTTATTTAATACATATATGGTGGAAGATTCTAGGCATCTACATGCGGTACATGTATGTGTCATTACCATTGCTATGGGACTCACAAAAGGTCTGCCTATAGATATGCTAGAAGATTTTGCAGTGGGGGCTTTACTTCATGATGTGAAGTTGCCTGTTATGGAAGCAGACAAAACTCAGTTTCATACCCAGGATGGATTTGAATATCTTAAGCAACATCGATCTTTGAGTGCCCGTAGTTATATGATTGCGTATGCCCATCACGAACATTATGATGGGAGTGGATTTCCACGAGGGGCTTCTAAGGGAGATATTTATGAAGGAGCTAGACTGGTAGCTGTAGCAGATATGTACGATAATTTAGTATCAGGTTATGGTAAGCATGAAGTAATGGCACCTCATGAAGCATTTGAATTTATGAGCATGCAAATAGATAAGGTTTTAGATGAAGAAATGGTAGAGTATTTTAAAAATTGTATTGCATTATATCCAACCGGAGTTACTGTGCATTTAAGTAGCGGTAAAAAAGGATTGGTAGTAAGGCAAAATATGAAAATGCCATTTCGTCCTGTAGTTCGAATATGTGAAGAAGGGGATTGTACGGAGTATAATTTATTACAAGAACTTACTTTGTTTATTGATAAAGTGTATATGGAATAGGCAGTGAAGCATGCTTCACTGCCTATTTTTATAGAGTAACTTTTTCTAACACCAATTCGCTTGAAGAGGGAAAAGAAGGAAAGTGAGCTTGCTTAGGAGAAGAATTTAACTTTGTATATTTCCAGAGACTGTATTTGATACCAGAGGTAATCACATCAGCCATTTTCATCACAAGGCTTAACCGTGTATTTTGTAAGATAAGCATATCCATAAAACCGCTAAAGTTTACAATTCCAGTGATGAATATGTCTCCTACGGGAGGCAGGTCTTTGTTGACGCCAGCACCAGGTTTAATGGAACCAAAACCTAAAGTCATGTAGCCTACATGATCCATCTTTCCAAGGCAAGCATCAATAGCGATGACTAAAGGATCAGGGTAATTTTTATAAATCCAGTCGATCGTATCCTGTAAGTTTTTGGCATGAACAGGTTCATCTAAGGTACCATGCACATACACATTCTTATAGGTCATGCTTTTGAGTTTGTATCCGATCAAAGGTCCTAAGCTATCTCCGGTAGCTCGGTCAGTGCCTATACACAAAATGACAATGGATTTATACAAGTCTAGCTTTTGTGTGAAATGATCATAAAAAGAGTCGGAAAACAGTTTAAATGCATTGGGTATATTCACATCAATGTATGTGGGATCCCTTTTTATTTCCTTGAGAGAACGCAACAACATCACCGCCTTAGTAGAATACTACTAGTGTTGCCAAATTTGTAGTAAAATTATTGCATATTTGTATTGGAAAATATTGTGGGGATATTATTTGACATTGAGAAGGAATGAGAATACAATAAAAAATGGATCTCAGAAAAAGTATGTGGTAAGGCAAATATATAAGTCTTCCAACAACTACAAAGAAAGCTAAAACAGTATAAAATTGCCACATAAATTTTAACTGAAACAATTTATTGCAGTAATTTCATTTAATTTTCTAACTAATTTCA
>CALKRZ010000064.1 GCA_937989765.1 uncultured Clostridia bacterium
CTATTTGCAGGTTGTGGCGGTAAGGGAGCACAAACGAATGCACCAGCACCTACGAAGACTGAAACAGAAGGAAAGAAAGAAGCAGAAGTGCAAACGGTGGAAAGCAGTAAAGATGCACCGAATGCAGCAAAAAGCAGAGCCAATGCAAAGGATACAATGGTCATTGGTATGGTCAGTTCACTAGGTACCGCTACATGGCTTCCAGCGTACTATAACGATCTTGAAGATATTCGATTTGCTACCCTTGTATTCGGGCAGGGTATGCTTACAAATGATGCTAAAGGAGAAGTGGTCCCATTTCTTGCTGAAAGATATGAACTTTCTCCAGATCACAAGACCTATACATTCTATTTAAGAAAAGATGTAAAGTTTTCTGATGGAACACCTTTGACAGCAAAGGATGTTGCTTTTACATATACGCTACTCTGTGATCCTAAATATGCAGCAACAGGTCAAAGACAAGAAGCAGTAGATGAATTGGTTGGTTTTAAAGAATACTCAGAAGGAAATGCGACAGAAGTGGCAGGTATAAAAGTAACAGATGACTATACGATTTCTTTTACATATGAGAAAGCAAAAGTAAGTAATGTATTTAATTTTAGCCTTCCTATTATGTCTAAAGACTATTATAAATTTCAAAAAGGGGATGCGGATAAACTCAAAGATCATGTACTAGATCTTATGGGAGCAGGTCCATATAAATTTGTAAAGTATGAAGAAGGTCAGTTTGCTGAATTTGTAGCCAATGAAAATTATTTCCTTGGTGCGCCTAAGGTAAAAAACCTGATCGTCAAAGTGACAGCACAAGAAACATATATCCAAGAGCTTGAAAAAGGAGATTTGGATGTACAACTCCAAGTAAGTGCGCGTCAAGAAAATAATGATATGATTCAAAAAGTAGGCTGCTTAAATATTAATGCCTATCCAGGAAATAGCTACGGCTTTATTACATTTAACATGAGCCGAGATAAGTTTAAAGATGTGCGTGTTCGCCAAGCATTGGTGCATGCGTATGATCGAAAAACTGTCATAGATTCTTATTTTAGTGGATATGCAGATGTACAGCAAACCCCATTGTCTCCAGTATCATGGGCATATACAGACAATGTGGTAAAAGGGATGAATAAATATGAATACAGTCCAGAAAAAGCAAATCAATTATTAGATGAAGCAGGCTGGATGCTAGGTACTGATGGAGTTCGAGAAAAAGATGGGCAAAAATTAGAAATCGAATTTTTGACAACACCACAAGGTAGATTTAATACCACTGTACTGATCCCTACCATCAAAACATATTGGGAAGCAGTGGGAGCGAAAGTTACAGTGAATCAAGTAGAATGGAGTGTATTATTAGACAAGGTACTGAGCGAAGATCATGAATATGATATCACCACAATGCAGTGGGGAATGACTGTAGATCCAGGTGATTCTTATAGTACTTTCCATTCTAAATATGCAACGATCCCAGGATCAAATAACTTTAATGTATTTGTAGATGCGGAAGTAGATCGATTACTAGATGCACAAGCAGAGGAATTTGATAAAGCAAAACGTACAGAGTACTTAGAACAGTTTGCACTGAGAATTAATGAGTTGGCTCCTTATATGTTTATGTACCAAGTACAAGAGTGGGATGTAGTCAACAATCGTGTAAACAATTTGACAACAAGTCCTTTTGTGGATTGGACAATGATTATTGATAAAGCAGAATTGGATCAATAGTAGGTAGCAGATAAAAATAAGCAAGCCCGGTCCTATAGGCCGGGTTTCCTTTTATATTATCGTGTCGAAATATGGAAAGGAGGAGAGCGTATGCTCAAGTATATTTGTAGACGGCTATTACATATGATTCCTGTTGTTATTATTATGTCTATTTGCATTTTTGGAATTATGAAAATGGCGCCTGGAGATGGGGTAGGGTATAATCTGAGTCCAAAGGCAACCCCAGAACAAAAGGTAGCAGAAAGAAAAAGACTGGGATATGACCGACCAGTATACGAACAATATCTCAGATGGGTAGGACGAACAGTACAGGGGGATCTAGGTGATTCATCCATCTATAAACAGCCTGTGAGTAGAATTATTCGTCCATTTATATGGAATAGCTTCAAACTAAATGTGGTTTGCTTTCTTTTTTCTTATTTGATATCCATCCCTTTAGGTATTATTTGTGCGGTCAAGCAGTATTCAAAATGGGATAATTTTTGGTCCGTATTTTCTACATTTGGGATTTCTATGCCAGGATTTTTCTTTGCGCTTTTACTGATTTATTTATTTAGCGTAAAAATACCTCTGTTTCCCATCAATGGAATGCAGACGCCTGGCTTAAATGCAAGTGGAATGACAGCTGCGCTAGATCAACTAAACCATATGGTACTGCCTGCTATCGTGATCGTAATCGGTGGTTTGGCTGGACTTTTACGATATACCCGTACCAGTATGCTAGAAGTGATCAAACAGGATTATATACGGACAGCAAGATCCAAGGGATTAAAAGAAAAAGTGGTCATTTATAAACATGCTTTTAGAAATGCATTAATTCCTATTATTACCATGATCGGATTTGAAATCCCTGCTCTTTTTTCTGGTTTTGTGATTTTAGAGACGATCTTTTTGTGGCCTGGGATCGGCAAGATTCTCATGGATGCCATTTATCGAAGGGACTATAATCTAGTAATGGCCCTTAATTTGTTTTTTGCTACATTAACATTACTTGGTAATCTTCTAGCAGATATTGGATATGCTGCAGTAGATCCAAGGATCAAGGTAGAATAAGGGGGATGTCCATGAAGATCGAAATCAAAAAACCAACCTTATCTGCCCTACAAGAAGATAAGGAAGCAGTCATCGGACCGTGGAAAATGATATGGATTCGACTGAGAGAAAACAAAATGGCACTTACTGGTTTAATTATAATGGGAGTTATTATTTTTATTTCCGTTTTTGCCCCATTTTTAACGCCGTATGATCCATATCAGTATGATTTTGGAATTACTTTTCAAGCGCCTTCTATGAAGCATTGGTTGGGAACAGATGAAATGGGCCGAGATTATCTGACTAGAATCTTGTATGGTGGAAGAATTTCTATGCAAGTAGGACTTTTCTCTGTAACCGTGGCAATCGGATTAGGGGCATTAATTGGTGGTATATCTGGTTACTATGGAGGTTGGATCGATAATATATTAATGCGTGTGGGAGAAGTAATCTCTTCTCTTCCATTTATGCCTTTTGCCATTACGATCTCGGCTGTATTAGGTGCAAGAGTCAAAGAAGAACATAAACTGTATCTCATTATGATCATTATTGGTACTTTGAGCTGGCCTGGTCTTGCACGATTGATTCGCGGACAAATTCTATCCTTGCGAGAACAAGAGTTTATGCAGGCAGCAACCGCACTAGGTATTTCAGACCGGAAAAAAATAGTCAAACATTTGCTGCCAAATACCTATGGATATTTGATCGTAAATGCGACACTGGGTATGGCAGGCGCTATTATGAGTGAGTCAGCCTTATCTTTTCTGGGACTCGGGGTAGCACCTCCTGTGCCTACATGGGGTAATCTTATTTTATATGCGAGAGATATGTATACATTGATGTACCGTCCGTGGCTGTGGGTACCCCCTGGGATTTGTATCTTTTTGGCGGTACTGAGTATCAATCTGATTGGTGATGCACTTCGTGATGCGGTAGATCCAAAATCCAATCGATAGGAGGGGCTAGGATGGGTAAAAATCTTATAGAAGTCAAGGGCTTAAAAACCTATTTTTATACCAAAAAAGGTGTTATAAAAGCAGTCGATGGGGTTGATTTTGCGATCCAATCGGGCAAAACATTAGGAATCGTGGGAGAATCAGGATGTGGTAAGAGCATCACCTCGATGTCGATCATGGGACTTGTACCCGCTCCCCATGGAAAGATTGAAGGTGGGGAAATATTTTTTGAGGACAGGGATTTATTAAAGCTCTCAGAAGAAGAAATGAGAAAAATTCGGGGAAATGATATTTCTATGATTTTTCAAGAACCCATGACTTCTCTCAATCCCGTATTTACCATCGGCGATCAGATTACAGAAGTGCTGATTCTCCATCAAAAACTAGATAAAGCGCAAGCAACAAAAAAAGCAATGGACATGCTTACGCTAGTAGGTATCGCAAGAGCAGAAAAAATCGTCAAAGAGTATCCACATCAGCTCAGTGGAGGGATGCGTCAGCGAGTCATGATCGCTATGGCATTATCTTGTATGCCGAAGCTTTTGATTGCCGATGAACCCACCACAGCACTCGATGTAACCATACAAGCACAAATATTAGAGCTTATGAATGGCTTAAAAGAAAGATTAGATACTGCGATCATGTTGATCACGCATGATTTGGGTGTGATCGCTGAAATGGCGGACCATGTAGTGGTCATGTATGCAGGGAAGGTCGTAGAAGATGCATCCGTAGAAGAATTATTTGAAAATCCAAAGCATCCGTATACATTAGGGCTTTTGAATTCAAAACCGAATATGAGTGTAGAAAAGGATCGACTAGAGAATATACCGGGTGTAGTACCCAATCCGATTCAATTACCAGAAGGATGTTATTTCCATCCTCGGTGTAAATATGCGACAGACAAGTGCCGACAAGCGCAACCAGAATTAAAAGAATATACAAGTGGACATAAAGTAAGTTGTTTTATGGTCCATAAGGAGGTGTAGGCATGAGTACACCCGTACTAGAAGTAAAAAATCTAAAAAAATATTTTCCGATCCAATCAGGATTTTTGAAAACCAGACAAGGGGATGTAAAAGCGGTTGATGATATATCCTTTACAATCCAAGAAGGTCAAACATTAGGGCTTGTAGGAGAATCAGGATGTGGAAAAACTACAGCCGGTCGGACTATTTTACGGTTAACCGATGCCACAGATGGACAAGTATTGTATAAAGGGAAAGATGTATTTAAGGCTTCAAAAAAAGAAATGATGGAACTAAGACAGCAAATGCAAATCGTATTTCAAGATCCATACAGCTCCTTAAATCCTAGAATGACGATAGGAGAAATCATTGGAGAAGCATTGGTTGAACATAAGTTATACAAAAAAGGTAGCGAATTAACTGATCGCGTGACGGAAATATTAGAATTATGTGGAATGGCCAGATATCATATTAATCGCTATCCTCATGAGTTTTCAGGTGGACAGCGACAAAGAATAGGGATCGCAAGAGCACTCGCCTTAAATCCATCCTTTATCGTGGGAGATGAGCCTGTATCGGCACTCGATGTATCTATACAGGCACAGGTGATCAATCTGATGAAAGATCTTCAGCAAAAGCTAGGACTTTCTTATTTATTTATCTCTCATGACCTCAGTGTAGTAAAACATATCAGCGATCGTGTAGGGGTTATGTATCTGGGCTCTTTAGTAGAACTCGCAGATAAAAAAGACTTGTATGATACCCCAAAACATCCTTACACCCAAGCACTTTTATCCGCGATACCGGTTCCAGACCCTAAGAAAAAGACAAAACGTATTATTTTGCAAGGAGATATCCCGAGTGCTGCCAACCCACCATCAGGATGTAAATTTCATACCAGATGTCCTTATGCCAAAGAAATTTGTAAGGCAGAGGTGCCAGTATTTAAAAATATGGGTTCAAATCATTTTGTGGCATGTCATCTAGTGGATCAGTTTTGAGGATAAAGGAGCGTATCTATGTCTTCTAAGCGTAAAGATAGAAATACGGCAGATCAAAATAACTTGCCGGATGAAGAACCCATCGAGGTGACTTGGAAGGATTTATTAGCCATGGTCATCGCAGTTTTTCAAGTTTTGACACCGATCATATTGGTCAGTGTATTAAGTATTACCCTAGTCGTTTTATTTATTACATTCATTTGGCTTAGGTAGTTTTAGTTGGACAGTTGG
>CALKRZ010000065.1 GCA_937989765.1 uncultured Clostridia bacterium
CATAAATCCTAGACTTTTCGGAGTCTGGGATTTATTTTTATACAAAAAAGAAGCTGTGCACTAATTACTTAGTGCGACAGCCCCTTTTTTTGCGTGTAATAGAAAATAAATGATTGTTGAAATATTCATTCATACTGTGTATACTTGAATTTAGAGATCTATACTTCGAATTGAAGTGGGAGATGAGTGCATGGAAGATATTATCAAAAAAATTATTCAAATTGATCAAAATGCGTATGAAAACAAACAAAATGCAGAGCGTACGATTAAACGATATGAAGAGAAGCTTGAGGATATTTTTGAAGATCTCAGATGGGAGATCTTGGAGCGGGCCAAGGAAGAAGTAAAGAGTCAGGAACAGGCTGAAATAGAAGATTGTACCGCTATGATAGAGGATCTAGAGACTGCATGCCAAAAAGATATAAAGCGAGTAGAGATGCAGTTTCAACAGATATATCCTGTGATCAAGAAAGAACTCCTAGCACATATTTTGGGCGAATACTTAGGCATGGTATAACTATGGGAGATGTGACACGTTTTGCAGCCATCAATACAAAACTAAAAGCAAGAAAACAAGATTTTTTATCAGAGCAGGCATATAAAATGCTCATGGAAAAAGCATCTCTTTCTGAGGTGATTCGGTATTTGAGAGAACATAAAGGATATAGAATTCTCTTAAGAGATTTTGATATGGATACCCTTCATCGCGGTCAGATCGAGATGATTTTGAAAAAGAATGTGGTTACTCAAGTTGAAAAGATGATTCTTTATTTCAACCAACAGTATAGACAGTTTTTCCTCACTTGGCTTTTGAGTTATGAGATCGAAGATCTCAAAGTAATGATTCGTGCCATTACAAGGAAAGAGGATCTTAGAACAGTAGAAGTGGATTTTGTTCATTCACGCAAATATAGTACACTTCAGTATGAGGTGCTCATGAAAGCCAAAACCATGGAACAGTTTTTGAATGGATTAAAGGGTACGATTTATCATGCACCCCTACGGAGTTTGTCCCAAGAGGATATTTCCAAACGAGAATTTCACATGGAGATGCAGCTAGAGATCTTATACTATAATACACTCATGAGTAAATCAAAGCAGCTTTCCAAAGAAGATCAGAGGATGGTTCGGGAGATCATTGGTACCCAGATCGATTTACTAAATATCCAGTGGATTTATAGGGCATCAAAATACTATAAGATTCTTCCAGAGGAAATTGTAAACTATACTATACCAAGAGGTAGAAGTCTTCGGTATACGATGTTAAAGTCTCTGTGCTACTGCAAAAATGAACAAGTATTCATGGATTTAATAAACACTACGGGATATGGCAAAATCTTTCCCAATACAGAAGATATGTATATAGAACGAAGAATTAAGCGGTATATTTATAAGATTGCGCTGCGATTTCGCAGTCGCCAATCTATGAATATCACAGAGGCACTGGCGTATATGTATTTGTTGGATACAGAAATGAGAGATATTATTTCCATCATTGAATCAGTTCGGTATCAGATTGACCCAGTGTCAGCAGGGAGATATTTGATCCATAAATAAGTCAGGGGGAACAGAGATGGCACTTGAAAAAATGGTCATGCTGAACCTAGTAGGTGCAAAGGAAGATGAGGATGCACTGCTCAGACAAATCATCCTTATGGGAAATGTACATTTGCAGAGTGATATTTCAGAACTGTATGAGAGCAATTTCACGATGCATGTATTTGAAGAAAGCCTAAGTGAACTGCAAGAAGAGCAAGATCATCAAACACGGGTTTATGTGGATTATCATGCTTATGCAGGGAAGCTCGCAGAAATCTGTACATGGCTTACGATATCTCCAGATCTGGATCTTGGGCATCTACAAGTAGCCTATGATCTAGATGGATGCACCCAAGAGGTAGACAGACTCTATACAAAGATCAAGCTAGTGTATGATGAAATCCAAAGACGGCAAGATACAATCCACAAGCTAGAGCATTTTACAGAACACATTAAGTATATCAGATATCAAGATATTCATTTTGAACAGCTCAAGGAACTCCATTATTTTGGGTATAGGATTGGCACCTTATCTAGTGAAAATCGTCTAAAGCTACAAAAAAATTATGAGAATATTACAGCTATCGTACTTCGGATCGGAAGAGAAAAAAATAATGATGTATTTTTTATTATGTTTCCTAAAGAGTTTGAAGGAGAAACGGATCGAATACTAAAGTCTTTGAACTTTAAAGATATTCATATACCCGAACAACTTACAGGTACACCCAATGAAATGCTTTTACAAATCGATCCGATCATTACAAAAGAGCAGGAGCAGATTGATGCCTGTATGTTACGGATTGATCGATATAGGCAAACGTATGGCGAATATATCAGAGAAAATTATACCCGTCTAAAAATGCAGCAAAAGATTGAAAATATGAAAGAACAGATCGAACACAGTAATCATATATTTTTTCTATCGGGATGGGTTCCCAAACGGGATAAGACTAAACTAAATGAGCAGCTTTCTATGGTGAGTAGCCGATTTATGACTGTATTTAAAGATACTTCTGAGTTTGGACGACATATCCTGCCGCCTAGCAAACTAAAAAACCCAAGGTTTTTACAGCCATTTGAAGGATTGGTGAAGATGTACGGGATACCTTCTTATAATGAAATAGATCCTACGCTATTCTTGGGAATCACCTATTTATTAATGTTTGGGGCGATGTTTGGAGATGTGGGACAAGGACTGATATTTGTTCTTGCAGGGCTTTTTTTCGGCAAAAAGAAAAAGGATTCTTTTATACCCAGATTATTAGTGCGAGTAGGGATCAGTTCCACTATTTTTGGATTTTTATATGGCAGTTTATTTGGATTTGAAGACATTATACCTCCATTGTTATTTAATCCTATCTACGAAATCAATACAATGCTTGCTATATCCATTGGGTTTGGCGTGATCTTGTTGATCGGGAGCTTTATTTGTGGAATCTGGAATTCTTTGCGGCAAGAGGATATAGAAGAGGGGATCTTTGGGAGAAATGGAGTAGCAGGGTTAGTTTTGTATATGGCCTTACTCGGTTTGATATATGATCTAGTGGTGTCTAAACCGATCCTTAATCCTAATATACTGGCACTAGTGATGGTAGGCGCAGCGATTTGTATTGTGGTTCGACAGCCTTTAACCAATCTCATACGAAGTCATAGGCCACTCTATCATGAAACAGTATCAGAATATTATGTGGAAAGTGGATTTGATATCGTAGAAACTTTCCTAAGCCTTGTAAGTAACACCCTCTCTTTTATCCGGATCGGAGCTTTTGCGCTGAATCATGTAGGATTATTTATGGCATTTTTTACCCTAGCGCGTTTGATGAATACTGCTGTAGGGAGTGTAAGTATGTTGGTGATTGGTAATGTGATCATACTATGCTTAGAGGGACTGATCGTATGTATCCAAGCACTCCGCTTACAATACTACGAATTATTCGGCAAGTATTTTCGAGGGGATGGAGTAGAGTTTTACCCAGTTTGTTTTATAGAGAAATCATAAACAGCAACTTGAGGAGGATGTAATATGGAATTTTTTGTAGGTGTGGCGATCGTAGTAGCAGTGATCACGATAGGTATAGGCATTTGGTTTCTTCGTCAACATAAAAAGGCAACGAAAGAAGATGTAAGACGAGGCATTAAAATAAGTACGGGGTCTTTTGCGGCAGCGCTTTTGGGCAGTGTGCTTGTGATGATACCAGAAGTAGTATATGGTGCAGAAACAGCAGCCACAGGAGGACTATCTGTGGGAGCGGGATTAGCTTTAATCGCAGCTGGATTAAGTACAGGACTTGCCGCCATAGGCGCCGGACAAGCAGTAGCAGCGGTGGGATCATCTGCGGTAGGGGCTGTCACAGAAGATCCAAAAGTATTAGGTAAGACCCTGATTTTTGTGGGTTTGGCGGAAGGTATTGCGATTTATGGACTGATCATTTCTATATTGATCATAGGCAAGGTGGGGTAATGCGCACGATCGTGATTAGCGATAATAGGGATACTTTGGTGGGGATGCGCCTAGCAGGGGTCAGTGGTGTGATCGTTCATGAACGAAACGAAATACTGAGAGAGCTTGATCTGGCACTAGAAGACCAGGATATCGGCATCATCATCATGACGGAGCTGATCATGGAACAGGTGAAAGAAGAGGTGCTCCAGTTAAAGATCAAGAGAAATCACCCCCTCATCATCGAAATCCCTGATCGGCATGGCTCTAGAAGGGGAGATGATGCCATTACTCGGTATATCAAAGAATCCATTGGTATTCAGATTTAGAAGCAGTGGGGAGGACTATACGTGATTACCTTAGAAGAAAAATTGGAATTATTTAAAAAACTTGTATATCAACGGATTGCGCATGAATCAGAAATGGCAGTTCGAAATGTAGAAGAAGAAAATGATCAAAAAATGATTGTGTATACACAGCAGTTGGAGCAAGAAGCTGAAAAATTATATAAAGAGGCAGAAAAGAAGATAGACAGCAGAAGAAACGAAATGATTTCTGTGACGCATATGAAAAATAAGCAAAAAATGCTAGAAAAAAAACAAGCTCTCATAGATGGGTTATTACAAGAAGTAAGACGAGAAGTAGCTTTATTTACTACGAGTAAACAATATGGAGCATATATAAAATGGGCATCAGAGCAGACGCTAGAGAAAGTAGTTCCAGACGAACGGATCTATATATATATGACGAGTCAAGATATAAGTCGTTTTACAGAGGTAGTTGCAGATGTAGCAGTAAAATGCGGGCATAGCAGGGAATCTCTACAGTTTGAACCTATAGATCCTACCATCATAGGAGGAGTAATCGTGGAAAATAAATCCCATACCCTTCGCATGAATTTAACCTTGCAGTCTACCTTAGAGGATGAACGGGAATGGATGATGAAACAGATCTATAAGGCGCTAGAAGAAGTAGGTGTCGCAAGTGAGTAAGCAAGCAGGAATCATCACAATGATCAATGGACCCGTGCTCAAGGCAAAGCATATGGCATATTTTACGGTAAGAGAAATGGTTACGGTAGGATCTAATAAGCTGATTGGGGAAGTGATATCCCTAGATGGAGATATAGGAACCATACAGGTATATGAGGAAACAGAAGGACTTATGGCAGGGGAAGAGGTATATCCTACAGGGCGGCCTCTTTCGGTAAGATTAGGACCTGGTATGGTGGGCAATATATTTGATGGGATTCAAAGGCCTCTTAGTAAGATTCGTGAGATTTCCACTGACTTTATTCCAACTGGAATCGGTATGATGTCTATTGATGAAGAAAAACTGTGGGAAGTGCAGTTCGTAGTACAAGCAGGGCAGGAACTAAAAAGTGGAGAAATATTTGGAGAGGTGCAGGAAACCTCTGTAATGAAACATAGATTGATGGTGCCAGAAGGAGTTTGTGGACGAATTTTGTGGATAAAACCTCCCGGAGCGTATTGTGTTTTGGATGTATTGATGGAACTAGAAGAGATAGATGGAAAGAGACATCCTGTGACGATGGCGCAGTATTGGCCGGTACGGATTCCACGTCCTGTTACAAGGAGAATGCCTATTCAAAAGCTTCTGGTCACAGGACAGCGGGTACTGGATATATTTTTCCCTATTGCCAAGGGAGGTACAGTAGCAGTACCAGGAGGATTTGGTACAGGCAAAACCGTAACGCAGCACCAATTGGCCAAATGGTCGGATGCAGACATGATCGTATATGTAGGCTGTGGAGAACGAGGCAATGAAATGACCGATGTATTAGAAGAATTCCCCAAGATCATTGATCCTAGATCTGGAAAAGCCATTATGGAGAGAACCATTTTGATTGCCAATACTTCTAATATGCCAGTAGCGGCAAGAGAGGCCAGTATCTATACAGGGATTACGATCGCAGAGTATTTTCGTGATATGGGATATCATGTAGCGATTATGGCGGACTCTACTTCGCGGTGGGCAGAAGCCCTGCGAGAGATTTCTGGACGACTAGAAGAGATGCCAGCAGAAGAGGGGTATCCTGCCTATTTACCTTCTAGGTTGGCTGAGTTTTATGAGCGGGCAGGATATGTAGAAACCCTGAGTCGTACAGAAGGATCTGTTACCATCATTGGAGCGGTATCACCACCAGGCGGAGATTTTTCAGAGCCTGTGACGGAGAATACTAGACGATTTGTGAGTGCCTTTTTGGCACTAGATCGGAATCTAGCTTATGCAAGACATTATCCAGCGATCAATTATCTGACCAGCTACAGCGGCTATGTGAAGTTGCTGGAGAATTGGTATGCACTCCATGTAGGCCAAGATGCCTTACTACTTCGAGCCAAGATGCTGAAAGTATTACAAGAAGAAAGCAAGCTTTTAGAAATCGTACAATTGGTAGGGGAAGATGTCCTGCCAGATGATCAGCGGCTGCTATTGGAAGTGGCAAAGGTGATTAAACGAGGATTTTTGCAGCAAAATGCCCTGCATAAAGAGGATACTTATGTAGCCCTGCCCAAACAGTATAAGATGTTAAAGGCGATGGATCATCTGTATACTCGAGCAGCCGCAGCAGTAAAGTCAGGTATTCCCATCGGTCAAGTCAAGGATGAAGCTTTATTTGACCAAGTGATCAAGATGAAATATACAGTACCAAATGATCAATTGCAAAAGATCGATGAACTGATTCAAGTCATAGATGATCATTATAATGACTTGCAGAATAAATATAAATAACTGGGAAGTGGTACTGTGAGGAAAGAATATCTACAGCTTCAAAAAGTAGAGGGGCCCTTAATCATATTATCAGGTGTAGAAGGGGTTTCGTATGGAGAACTTATGG
>CALKRZ010000066.1 GCA_937989765.1 uncultured Clostridia bacterium
ATAATAAAGTGGCAGTAGATAAGGTAGCTTTCTTCATAGATATTTGCTGTAACTTTAAGTTGTTAGAAGAAAAGAGTAAAGAGTACAAAACAAGGTAAAAATATACACCTATATTTCTATAGCACCTCCTTTTTGAATATATAATAAAGAGACTTCAAAAAGGAGCTGAAATCTATGAACCAGTGGATACCTGTTTTGTTTGCCATATTGGCAGGGGTTTTTACTACAGTAGAAAATGCCATGAATGCCAAGCTCGCGGCTGTGGTAACGCCCAAGATCGCCACCCTCCACAGTTTGATCCTAGGTACAGTGGTGATCTTGGCAGCCAATCTAGCAAAGGGTACGCTTCAACAATATAGTAAGATTATTTATGTGCATCCCCGATGGCTCTTTGGGGGTGTTTTTGGTACGTTCATCATATACTTTAGTATACGGGCTGTACCTAAGTTGGGAATTACAGCGACCCTGACATTGATCGTAGCAGCACAAATGATCAGTAGCCTAGTGATGGATATGATCATGGCGAGGCAAATGCAGTTGGATGTGAATAAACTTTTTGGTGTAGCGCTACTTCTGTGGGGTACATATTTTATCACCAAATAATATCTAAAGTCAGGAGCAAATGCATATGCTGTCCCCTTAAAACCCTAGCATACAAGATTTTGTGAAAACAGTGTGATAATACAGAAAAACATGATAAAATAGATATAATGAAAAATGCTAAAGCCATGGGGGGATTAAATATGGTAGAGGTGCAGGGATATACGATCACAGAAGAAGTCAGTGAAAGCACTCGATCTGTTATATATAGAGGGTATATGAATGCCGATAGCAAGAGCGAACCAGTAATTTTAAAGGTAATAAAGCAAGAATATAAAGAACTAGATTTGCAACAGCTTAAGTCAAAATATGATACGCTTACACAGATACAATCTCCAGGGATTGTAAAAACGTATGGAGCAGTAGATTCTAATCAAGGTCTTGTGTTGATCCTAGAAGATTTTAAAGCAGAGCCTCTATATACTTATGTACACCATAAACCCCTAGATATAAAAATATTCTTTGATATGGCGATTCAGTTGGCAGATGCCCTAGATGATATTCATAAGTGGGATATGATTCATAACACGATCACGCCTCACAATATTCTTTTCCAAGAGGAAACAGGAAAGGTAAAATTATGCGACTTTTATATGGCAACCTTTTTCACCAAGGATCATACCCTTATTTATGATATACAGGAGATAGAGGATACGCTTCCTTACATTTCACCAGAGCAGACGGGGCGGATCAATAGCTTTGTAGACTATAGGACTGATTTTTATTCATTAGGCATAACTTTCTATGAAATGCTTACAGGGAAGCCTCCTTTTCGATCAGAAGATCCTATGGAGCTAGTGCACAGCCATATAGCGAGAAAACCGCTGCCAGTAGATAAAGTGAATGATCAAGTCCCCAGTATGCTTTCAGATATTCTAATGAAATTATTAATGAAAAATGGAGAAGATCGATATCAAAGTGGGTATGGACTGAAGGCGGATTTGGAAGAATGCCGTATTCAATTTATCAAAACGGGCAAGGTACAGGAGTTTACTTTAGGCAAAAAAGACATATCTTATGAGTTTTTGATTCCAAGTAAATTGTATGGTCGAGAACGAGAAATGACAGAACTACGGAGCGCATACAAAAAAATCACAGAAGGCCAAGGAAAAATGGTTCTAGTATCGGGACATGCAGGGATCGGGAAAACAACACTTGTGCAAGAATTTCAGCGAACGATTACAGAGCAGAAGCCCTACTTTGTATATGGAAAGTTTGAACCCTATAAGAAAAACATACCGTATAGTGGTGTTATTCAAGCATTTCGGGGTTTGATTATGCAGATGTTAACAGAAGAAGAAGAAGAGGTAGCCAGATGGAGGCATACCTTGCTATCTGCATTAGGGGCGGATGGCCAAGTGATTGTGGAGGTCATTCCTGAGATTGAACTGATTATTGGTAAGCAGCCGGATGCATCCTATATGGATCTATCAGAGTCTCAATATCGATTTATTGGGGTTTTTCAAAAGCTCATTGAGGTATTTAAGGATCGGCAGCAGCCTTTTATTTTATTCTTAGATGATCTGCAGTACGCGGATGTGGAAAGTGTTTATTTGATCCGTGATTTGATGGGGGATGGCAACAATAGATTTTTTATGCTGATTGGGAGCTTTCGAGATGAAGAAGTAAAAACAGGGCACTTATTCCTAAACATTATACAGGATATCAAAGAGAAAAATATAGAGATTGTGCATATATCTTTAGCACCTTTAGGGAAAGAAAGTGTCAGTCAGCTGGTATCAGCAGTCATCAATGTGGAACCAGAAAAACTGGAAATATTAAATCGGCTTATTTGTCAAAAAACAGGCAACAATCCTTTTTTTATTAAACAATTTTTAAAGTCCTTGTATAAAGAAAATATTTTAGTATTTGACTCCCATGAAGGATGGCAGTGGGATATGGCGAAGATCAATGGCTTGGAGGTTACGGATAATGTAGTGGGATTGATGGCAGATAAGATCAGCAGGTTGTCGTCCGATATACAAAAGATCATGAAATTGGCTTCTTGTATTGGTATGGAGTTTGATATGGATACATTAGCTGTGCTGTATGAAAAATCGGAGGAAGATACTTTCTTGGATCTATTTGAAGCCATACGAGAAGATTTGGTGTCCGTTTCTGATAGAGGGTGCAAATTTTTGCACAGTAGAGTACAAGAAGCAGCCTATTCTCTGATTGAGGAAGAGGAAAAGAAAGAGACACACTATAAGATAGGAAGATTGCTTTCTGAGAAGATGCAGCAAAAAGGTTTGAGCTATCGGATCTTTGAGATTGCAGACCATTATAATTATGGGGTTGATCTACTCCAAGACGAAGCAGAACGAAAACATCTGATCTATATCAATGTGATAGCAGGTCAAAAAAAGAAGGCACAAGGGGAGTATCAAAGTGCAATAGGATACTTTACATATGGTATGAGGCTCTTGTCTTTAGATAGTTGGCAGGATGAGTATGATCTTACAGTAACACTGTATATGGAATGTGGAGAAAGCCAATATCTCATAGGAAATTTTGAACAAACAGAAAAGCTGTTTTTTGTAATTTTGGAACGAATTAAAGATGGAAATCAAAAAAATCGGGTATATAAGATGGCTATCAGTTTATATACATATATTAATAAGGTTGACCAAGCGATATGGATGGGAAGAAAGGCTTTACGCATGTTAGAGATGCATCTGCCCTCTGATCTCAGTGGTATTGAAAGATCCGTAGAACAAGAGAGAGAGCTAGTAGAGAGCAGGATGCAAAGTCTCACGGATGAAGAACTGCGCACACTTCCTTGCATGAGTAATGAACAACATCGGGATGGCATAGAATTGATGGTTAATTTATGTGCGCCTGCCTATATGAGTCAGATCAATACCTTTAAGATGATCGTATACAAGATGATGCATATGACACTGGTCTACGGTCAATCTGCCTATACTTCCTATATTTTTGCAGCGTATGCTATGCTCCTGATGCAGGAGGATGCAGGGTGGGATCGAGGAATAGCGCTAGGAGAACTGGCACTCACCGTGGGTGAGGCAGAAGAAGATCTAAGTATTCGGTGTAAGCTCTACTATATTTATGGAGCAGGAATCAGCCATTGGAAGAATCATCTAAAAACATCTCAGAGATATTTGGAGACAGGTATAAAATATGGTCTTCACCATGCAGATCGGATTTATTATGATCACTGTGTTCATCACCACTTATTATGTATGTTTTATAAAGGGGATAATATAGAAGATATCCAAGATATTATAAAGAAACAACTTCAAGATTGTAAAGAACAGCAGAATACTGTATTTTGGGATTTGTTAGTACTGCGAAGGCAGGTTATCAGAAACCTGAAAGGACTTACAGAGAATAAATTTAGCTTTAATGATGAAGATTTTAGTATGGATCGGGTTCCTTCAGCAGCCAATCAAACAGTACTGGCACATTATTATTGTAGTAAAATGCAAGTATGTTATTTATATGAGAATTATTCAGAAGCCTTTAGAATGGCAGTTCGGTGCGAAAAGTCCTTGCAAGGGGTTATGGGATCATTGATGATACCAGAGTTTTCATTCTACTACAGCCTTATTTTGGCTAGCTTATATCCAATCGCTGAATCAGAAGAACAAAAGCAGTATATGGAACTCATCAAGAAGCACAGCCAAAGAGTAGAGAAGTGGGCCAAAGGGTGTAAAGAGAATTATGAGCATAAACACTTCCTCCTTCAAGCAGAGATTGCCCGTATTACCGATCGAGGTCTAGACGCGATGACATTATATGATGAAGCAATCCGTGGAGCAAAAGAGTACAAATTCACTCAAAACAGGTCTATAGCCAATGAGCTTGCGGGCAAATTTTATCTGGCGAAAGGTAATGGATTTGTGGCTAAGGCCTATATAACAGAAGCGAGAGTAGGCTACCAAAAGTGGGGCGCTGTAAGCAAGGTGGAGGATATAGATGAAAAATATGCAGCTTTATTTTTCAAACAAAATGTATCTAAGTATAGAGAAGTGGGAGGAGAAGCAGGTCTTGAGGTATTAGATTTGGCTACGGTCATGAAAGCAACGCAGGCTATTTCTAGTGAGATTATTCTACATAAGCTCTTGGATAGCCTAATGGATATTTTGATTGAAAATGCGGGGGCGCAGAAAGGGTTTTTCATCCTAAATCGAGAAGGAAAGCTATATATTGAAGCAAAGAGAGATGTGGACAGCGAACAAGTAACTTTGATTCAATCTAACCCAGTGGACAAAAGCCAGATGCTTTCACCTGCCATCATTAATTATGTGAGGCGCACGGGAGAGAGTATTGTAATGAGTGATGCAGTAAATGAAGGGATCTTTCGAACAGACCCCTATGTTGTGAAGCATCAAGTGAGAAGTATTCTATGTACGCCCATCATCAAACAGTCTAAACTGATAGGGATCGTATATCTAGAGAATAATCTTAGCGCCAATGCCTTTACAGCAGAACGACTGGATATCTTGAAATTGTTAACGACTCAGATTGCCATATCTCTTGAAAATGCTATGTTGTATGAAGAGATGAAAAAGGTTAATATGGATCTTCAACAGGAAATCATAGAAAAAAGACGGGCAGAAGAAGAAATCCGTAAGCTGAATGAGGAGCTTGAGCAACGAGTGATCATAAGAACAGCTGAATTGCAGAAAACCTTAGATACCTTGAAAAAGACGCAGGTAGAATTGGTTCAGTCAGAAAAAATGGCAGCCCTAGGGGGTCTAGTAGCAGGTGTGGCACATGAGATTAATACACCAGTAGGAGTAGGGGTGACGGCTGCATCTCACTTAGATAAAAAAACAAAGGACTTTATAGAATTATATAAAATAGGGAGTGTAAAACGATCAGACTTGGAAAAATATATACAGGTCAGCGGTGAAGCAACCAAAATGATCCTATCCAATCTAGAGCGGGCATCAGAACTCATTCAAAGCTTCAAGAAAGTGGCAGTTGATCAAACGAGTGAAGAAAAGAGACCGTTTTATATAAAAGAATATATTGGAGAAGTATTATTAAGTCTACGACCTAAAATAAAGAAGACAAAGCATCAAATCAATATTGTTTGTGAGCAAGATATAGAGATTGACAGCTATCCAGGCGCTTTTTCACAAGTGGTGACCAATCTAGTCATGAATTCTCTCATTCATGCGTATGAGGAAGAAGATGAGGGGAATATCCTATTTGAACTTTCGCAAAAAAATGATACAATATTTTTAAGATACAGTGATGATGGAAAAGGGATTGATAAAGACGCAATAAAAAAAATCTTTGATCCATTTTTTACCACCAAGCGAGGTAGCGGGGGCAGCGGCCTAGGTCTTCATATTATCTTTAATATCGTGACCCAAAAGCTTGGAGGTACGATTAAATGTGAGAGTGAAATAGGAGTAGGTACTGTATTTTACATCAGCTTTCCTATTCTATCGACCAAGGAATGCTCGGGAGAGGAGAAGGGATATGACGCATAAATCCGATGGATTGCTATTTGAAGAAGAGGTTTTATTAGTAGAAGATCAGCGTTTGGCGATGGATGACTGTCTGTTCTTTACCGATGAAGAAGCAGAAGAAGAACTACACGATCAACCAAAATCAAAATGGAAGGTACTGATCGTAGATGATGAAGAAGAGATTCATAATGTAACTAAGATGGTACTAGAACATTTTGTATTTGATGGAAAAGGCTTAGAGATTATTAGTGCTTATTCGGGACAAGAAGCAAAACAGATCATTTTACAAGAAGAGGATATCGCCCTCATTATGCTAGATGTAGTCATGGAGCACGATGATGCAGGACTTAAGGTAGTAAAGTACATACGAGAAGAACTCAAAAATCCCTTTGTCAGGATCATTCTGCGGACAGGACAGCCAGGCCAAGCACCAGAAGAAAAGGTCATCATGGAGTATGACATTAACGATTATAAAGCAAAAACCGAATTGACAGCGCAAAAGCTATTTACTACGATGGTTTCTTCTCTGCGGACGTATCGGGATATTATGACCATAGAAATGAACCGGAAGGGGCTCGAAAAGATCATCGAAGCCTCTGCCAATATCTTTGAGATGCAGTCTATGAGAAAATTTGCCAGTGGAGTTTTGACCCAATTAACGTCTATTATGAATCTAAACCGTAATGCACTTTACTGTCATACTACTTCGGGATTTGCGGCTGTCAAAAGTGAAGGAGAGTTTCAGATCTTAGCGGCTACGGGAGATTATTATGATCATGTAGATGAAAAAGTACGAGATGTAGTGCCTAAGCGCGTACTAAAAGATCTTGAAAGTGCATTTAAAGAGAAGAAAAGCATTTACTATGGAGATCATTATGTTTTTTATTTTCGGAATAAAAATGATTCGGAAAATATGGTGTATGTAGAAGGCACTAGTGAACTTAGTGAATGGGATCAGGACCTCATTGAGATATTTTGTGCGAATGTGTCCATTGCTTTTGATAATATCTACCTAAATATGGAGATTGAAGATACCCAAAAAGAAATTGTCTTTACCCTAGGGGAGATCGCAGAAGCTAGATCCAAAGAAACAGGAAATCATGTGAAACGAGTAGCAGAATATTCTAAGCTCTTAGCGCTAAAGTATGGATTATCCTTAGAAGACGCGGAAATGATCCGCTTAGCTTCTCCGATGCATGATGTAGGAAAGTTAGCGATTCCAGATGCGATACTTAATAAACCAGGCAGACTTAGGGCAGATGAGTTTGAAGTCATGAAAAAACATGCGGTGATTGGCTGTGAGATGTTAAAAAACTCCAATCGTAAAATTATGAAGGCAGCTACGATTATTGCAAATGAGCATCATGAGAAATATAATGGGAAAGGATATCCTGTCGGCAAAAAAGGCGAGGAAATTCATATTTATGGTCGTATTACTGCTGTAGCGGATGTATTCGATGCATTAGGCAGTGATAGAGTGTATAAGACAGCTTGGAAACTAGAAGACATTTTAGAGCTTTTTAGAAAAGAAAGAGGAGAGCACTTTGATCCTATATTAGTAGATATATTATTAGATTATTTAGATGAATTTTTAGTCATACGAGATCACTTTGCGGATCAGTAAAATATATACCACCATCAGATTTTTTCTGATGGTTTTTTGCTCTCGCTTCATAGGTGAGTGTAAAAAAATGCAAAATCGATTATACTAAAGAAAATAAGGTGCTGCAAAAGTATGTGATAAGTCAGGTAGATAGATTTGTAAGCAGCCTTTTTCAAAAATCTAAAACAATAAGGTACAAGGGGTGAAGTGATGGGATTTTATGAAATATTAAGTCAATATTATGATGAAATTTTTCCGTTAAGCAGTGACCTAAGTCGGTTTATACAAGATAAGATGGGATCAGGAAATAAAAACATACTAGATATAGGTTGTGGTACGGGAGACTTGGATATATATATGGCTAGACAAGGATATACAGTGAAGGCGATTGATTTAGATCAAAAGATGATAGAGGAAGCGAAAAAAAGAGCACAAGAAGCAGGTGAAGATATTCAGTTTGCAGCAGTAGATATGCGTAATCGAGATGCCTATGCTACGGAAGAAGGATTTGATGGAGTTTTGTGTGTAGGCAATACCTTGGTTCATCTACCGACTGTGGAGGAAATGGAAGAAGTGATCAGCAGGATCTATAGATCATTAGGATCTAAAGGCATGAGTATTGTACAGATCATCAATTATGATCGTATTTTGGATCAGAATGTGACAGAGTTACCGCTAATTGAGACACCGAGAGTTCGATTTGAGAGAAAGTATCGATATGATGCTCTTCGGCATTATATTTCTTTTGATACCACATTAGAGGTCAAAGAAGCAGGAGATATGCAATCCTATAGTGCGCAGGTTCCTTTATATCCGCTGCGGTATAATGAGCTCAAAAACATGATGAATAAGGTAGGTTTTGACAAAATAGAATGGTATGGTAGTTTTAAGGGGGATGTGTATACGCCTTCATCCTATGCGCTCATTGCTGTAGCATATAAGGAGTAGGTATAATATGAAGGAATTTTTTACGTATCATAGAAATATAATCATGAAATCAGCAATTTTGATAGGGATATTACTGGGTATATATCTTTTTTTCGCCTATATTTTTGTCTATGTCGCCCCTTTTATTGTAGCTTGGGTTCTAGCCACATCCATAGAGCCTATTGTACAGATACTTCACAAAAAAATAAAAATACCTAGAGGTTTGTCAGCCTTTATTTGTATTATCCTTATGTTGTTTTTGATAGGATCAGTAGGAAGTACGGTGGTCACTAGAATCATACGACAGGCGCAGGATTTATATCAAAGTATTCCTGCACAGGAACAGCATTTTTTGCAGGTAATAGAACGATGGGAAATCAAAATTGCAGATTTTTATTTTGAATTGCCCAAGCAGGTACAGCTTGCCCTGCGGGATCACTTAGCTCAGTTAGCAGATCATCTTCCTACCTTGGTAGGCGTGGGAGTGAGAAAAGGGTCGGTTCATGTGGTAGGAGCCATTCCAAGCATTCTTATATTTGTGATTGCAACCTTGATTGCTACCTTCTTTTTTAGTAAAGATCGACATTTGATCCACCAGTCTATATATAAACAGATCCCGCTTAGATGGATGGAACGACTGTGTGTTATTCGCACAGACATTTTGGCTGCAGTGATGGGATATATCAAGGCGCAACTGATTCTCATGTGTATTGTTGCAGTGATCTGTATAGTAGGATTAGCCATTCTTCAATATCCCTATGCCTTATTTGTAGGGGTTTGCATTGCTGCATTTGATGCGCTGCCCATATTTGGTAGTGGTGCCATATTACTCCCTTGGGCAATATGGAGTCTGTTTATTGGGGAAATCCCTTATGCTGTGGGTCTAGTAGCGATGTATGGGACAGTAATTATAATGAGACAATTACTAGAGCCTAAGATTTTAGGTGAACAAATTGGAGTCTACCCTTTAGTTACTTTGATGTCTATTTATATAGGATTAAAGGTGTTTGGGGTATTT
>CALKRZ010000067.1 GCA_937989765.1 uncultured Clostridia bacterium
AATCTGGGACGCGCTCCTTTGTTGCAGTTGTTTCCAGATTTATATATTTGCCTTACCACAACATACTTTTTCTGAGATATCAATAAAAATATGAAAAAAGTACGGTATAAGGAGCAAAACCATGAAGAATAAAGTAATAATCATACTGATGATCGTATGCTGTATGGGTTGTGCACAGCAAAAACCCATAGAATCCCTGCCATACGATGGTGTGCCTGAAGCATCTTATCCTAAGACAACATGGATCAGCCATGCGCTTGAGGTCAATTTATTTCCTATGGAATACTACATGCAAGTAACAGATACCATAGAGCTGCAGGTGAATAGGGAAGAGGATTTACATATTTATTTGGACCAGGACTTTAAGGTGGATGGAGTACGCATACAAAACCAAAATATTGTATTTGAAAGAAATGACAAGCAAATTCGTATTGCCAAAGAGCATATTCCGCATAAGGATATACAGTTATCCATAGATTATCATGGTCTCTTTCCGAAAGATCCTGAGGCGTTGTGGATGTTCAAGATGATAGATGAAGATGCTGCACACTGCTTTTTTGAAGGAATGTGGTATCCTATGCCTATGGATATTTATAAGATCGATACAACGAATATAGATATTAAGAAAATAAAAGGAACTGTTGCGATTACTATGCCGAAGGAATGGGTCAGCCTATCAAATGGAGAATTAGCAGAAGAAGTCATAGAAGGACAAGAACGAAAACAAACTTGGCGTATAGAAGAGGAGATCATAGGATTTTCTTTTGCAGCAGGTCCTTATGCGGTGAATAGGATAGCAAGTGAAAGGATAGATACGGAGCTCTATCTACTAGAAGAACGACCCGATGCAGTCAAAGACGCACAAACTTGGGTTGAACCGCTTATAAAATATTATGAATCCTTTATTGGACATCCTTATCCATTTAGTAGATTTACAGTAGTAGAAGTAAGTGATACATTCTCTGGAGGGCATGGAGATGCCTCATTTATATCTATCGGTCAGAGCAACTGGCATAGACCGATTATTATGAAATGGATGTATGCCCATGAAATATCACATCAGTGGTTTCCACATCAACTATATGGTAAAGATGAAGGTGCTTTTTGGTTTTTGGAAGGGATGGCGAACTATTTAGCACTTAAAGCCACAGAAGCATTAGAAGGACCGGAAGAAAGAGATTTTTTGATCCAGTACTACAAAAAAATCTATATAGCCAGTGCAACCTTGGTAGATGAAAAACCAATCATAGATATTAAAATTACAGACTCAGATTTTCTAAGAAATATTGTATATCATAAAGGGGGATTGGCATTTTATGCCTTGGAGAAAAAAATAGGAGAAAATGCTATGAAACAAGTTTTATATGAGAGCATTGATGAGTATGGAAAAAATGGGATCACGCTTAAAGAATTTCAACAGGTAGCTGAAAAAATATCAAATACGAACTTAGATGATTTTTTTGATCTTTGGTTATACCAAATAGGAATGCCAGAAGAGTAGTATAAAAAATAAGATTTCTAAAAAACCTATGCATAATTTAGCGCATATAACGTTTTTAGGATAGAGGTAATAGGAATTTATAGATAGAAGAGAAAAAGCCATAAAAATTAAAATAAGCCCTCTAGCAGAGGGCTATCTTTGTGCGCAGGGTTAGAAAGAATGAGAAGTATAAAGTAGTAACACCTACGCACAAAAAATGTTATAATATAACCATCCGAAGGATGGTTAATAAACTGTAGCGGAGCGGAGGTTTATTTCCTTTGACACATCCGAAGGATGGTTAATAAACTGTAGCGGAGCGGAGGTTTATTTCCTTTGACATATGCCCATCAAACAAGAATGAAGTAGTATGAAAACAAGATAGATCTGTGAGGACTGATATTTGACTAATTTTTGTATATTCTAAGGGATAGAAAGTGAAGATATAGACATATGAGAATCAAAACGGCAGATAAAAACATAAAAATATATATTCTATACGGCATCTTATTTGATATTGTCATTAATCTGTATAAACCATTTTCAGTTAAGTTTTTGGAGCGAATCGGGGGTACGGATTACCATATCTCTCTATATAATGCACTTCCAGGGCTTTTGGCGGTATTTGCGATCATCCCGGGTACTTTATGGGTGCGAAAATTTGAAAGCAAAAAGAAAATCACAGCAGGGTTTTTCTTGATTAGCCGATTATTTATACTGATGCTCGCATGCATTCCTCTTCTTCCACCAGGCATAAGACCTATGCTGTTTGTATTGATTTTATCTATGATGAATTTTCCAGATGCCATAGCGCAATCAGCACTGCAAAGTTTTTTGGGGGATATTTTTCCATCCAAGAATAGAGCTACAGCCATAGCCATGCGAAATAAGTTCAGTATTCCAGCAGTGCTTTTGATTACCTTGATTACAGGACAGATTTTAACCAAACTTCCTCAATCAGAGCATCAGCGAATCTTTATATATCAGATTTTTTTTGTGCTAGCATTTTTAGTGGGGCTCGTAGAGATTTTTAGTTTTATGACATTTAAAGAGAGCTATAGGCCACCAGTGGTTCCTGTTCGATTTAAAGAAGCGCTAGCAGGCATGATACAAAACAAGAATTTTGTTGTTTTTTTTACTTGCTCTTTATTATTTCATTTTGGATGGCAGATGGGATGGCCTCTATTTAGTATTTATCAGATAGGCACATTGAGGGCGAATGAATGGTGGCTAGCCATTAACGCGATTGTATCTTTTACCGCTATGTTTTTTAGTTATAGCTACTGGAATCGAATGATTGCGAGGAGGGGTAGTGGTCCAGTACTCGCAATCACGACCATGGGGATGGCATTGACACCCATACTATTTGCCCTTTCTCCTACCCTATATGTACTAGCAGGTATGGCTGTAGTCACGGGATTTTTTACATCAGGTACGACTACCGTGCTGCTCAGCGGCCTGCTAGAATCTACGCCGGAAGAAGATCGAGTCGTATATATCGGTGTATATAATACAGTAATGAATATTAGCCTAACGATCGCACCTTTGGTGGGGCATATGGTACTACAGGCTACTAGCATATATACAGCCTTGATTGTGACCGCGGTATTAAGGTGTATTGGGAGCATCGCATTTTTTGTACGGAGCAAGATATCTTTAGAAAAATAACTAGTCAATCGTAGGGCTAGATATCCTTTTGTCATTTTACACAAGCTTTGTGGAATATACTACTATAAGCCTATGTAAGGGGGTATCATCCATGCCCAAGCTCATGAGTATTTCCAAGGATTTGATTTACCGCTCTCTAGAACAAAGTATTTTTATGCTCATTTTTTTATTGATATGGCTAGCGATCTATTTACCCATCAAGCGATTAGATGCCATCACTCATGCAAATTCAAAGAAGGAAGTCTTATTATACATATATGTACCTAGGGGATATAATATAGAGATCAATGATATTATGTATGAAATACGACAGTATAATGAGAATCAACAGGGATATACAGTACTAAAGGTAAATACAGAATATGACAGCATCGTGTCTGTACAAAAAATACCCAAAGAAAGCATACAAAAAGTGAAAAGAGTAGGTGGTGTGCAGCTCAAGTGGGAAGGGGGAAGGCTATCTAGTACGAACTTAAATAGTAAGGAACCGGTGATTGTACAATGGCATGGAGATACCATATATATTGAATTTGATCGGAGTTAGATCCATATAAAAAAGGCCTATAGGCCTTTTTTATATGGATTTCATAAGCGTAAACTTAAGCCATAATATAGCAGATAGCCTAAGCGAAAGGAGATGTTTCAATTTGAATAGAGTTCGTGGAGCTTCTTTCCATATACTAGAACGAAGCGAACTTCAGCAGCCGTTGTGGACAATATGGCGATATCCTTAAGCTTACACGCAATAAAAACAATGCGTGTTAACTCAGGGTATCTATAGCCCCAGCGACTAGAACGCTATGAAAATGAAATATCCCCTTGAGCGAAAGCTTTCAAGTAATGGTTTAAGTTTACGCTTATGATATGGATTTTAAAGGTTTACTTCAAGCCACTTTAACCTTGCAATAATGTCTAAATGCTGGGTACACAGTTTTTCACATTTTCCACAAGCAATACAGTCTTTGGGCATGGGATCTTCCGCTTTGATTATATTCCAATCTTTAAGTTCTGCATATTTTTGTTGTGTAGCTTCTAGACCTTTTAGTACATTCATATTATAAAGTTCCATAAATACGGGAATATCAATATCCTTAGGACACTTTTTGCAGTATTGGCAGGTGGTGCAGAGCTGATTCATATCATTTTTAAGCTTGGATTTGATTTCAAGGATCTTTGCTTCTGATAGGATTTCAAGATTTTCTGTAGCTTTCACATTATGTTCCACTTCTTCTATGGTGCCCATACCAGCCAAAGTTACAGTAATCGCTTCATGCGATACATTAAAGCGAAGAGCCGCTTGGGTGATCGATTCATTCTCACGATCTTTGATAAAGGAGAAGTACTCCTCATTTTGAGGGATCAATCCTCCACCGAGGGGATTCATAGTCACGACACCTAGACCTGCTTCATAAGCTGCTTGTACGCCTACTTGGCGATAAGGGAAGTTTGCGATATTATAGCCTAGTGTGACACCTTCAAAGTATCCTTCCTTGACCATAATAGCGATTTCTTCACCTGTAGCATGCGTTGAAAAGACCAAGTGCTCGATAAGTCCTTCTTCTTTAGCCTTCAAGGCGCCCCAATAAGGGCCACCAGGAGCTATTACTTTACGATAATGTGCTAGATCCATAATACACCACATATGATGAAAGGTGATTTTGGAAAGACCTAGTCGACGAAGAGAATTCTCTATTCTTTTTCGGACAGCATCCGCATCGGGTTCATTACCAAGCCCGCTTTTGGTAGATACATAAAAAGGATTAGGCATATCCTTAAAGGCTTCACCCATAATATCTTCACTGCGATCATGGCAGTAAAAAGGAGCTGTATCAAAATAATTAATACCTAGGCGACTGGCATGACGAACTACTTCAGCTGCTTCTTCAATAGAATAGGAATCAGGAAAACGCATTCCTCCAAATCCAATCGCAGATACCTTTTTACCAGTTTTTCCATACTCTTTATAAATCAAAGTCATCTTCCTTTCTTTTTAGAACTCTTTTTCTAAAGATCGAATAGATAGGTAAAGGTTTATTTTATGATAGATTTTTGTATCATTCCATTTTTTTCTAGTGCCATAATCAGTATAGGTATCAGCATCACTTGGAGCAAAATACCTGGGATGCCTGTGATGATGGCTGTGGAGACAGATAGAAAAGGGGGGAGCTTTATATGGAGCAAAGTACTCATGATAAGTATAGTTACACCATACACACCTCTTCCCGCGATCATAGCACCGAATAGAGCTATGATAGAATTTTGTTTGAGTGTCTGATACAAGATCCCAGCAGTCAATCCATAGGCACCTAACTCTACAATCATAAGAGGAAGGATCGGAGGGGACATAGGAGGCATACCTGTCATCACATGACTTAGGATGGGGGTGATGATGCCGATGATAAATCCC
>CALKRZ010000068.1 GCA_937989765.1 uncultured Clostridia bacterium
TCGTTGGGCTTCCAATTCTTCCACTGTATATTGCACGGGAACTGGATCAATCTCTTCTTTCACAATAAACCCCATTGACTGTAATTCTTCATATAAGGAAGCATACTGGGATTTGGATGTTTTTAACATCATCGAGATGCCTGTTCCATCAAGTATCTTATTATATGGATGAGAAAACTTTTCCATCTCCCCACCTTTTTCTTTTATAAGCGTCTCTATATGCTCTCGACTTTGAGAAGGATTTGAAATTTCTATCAGAACCCTTGCACTTTTCTCGGGAATTATAATGGAAGTGTCCGATGAATTTGCAGTAATTCTCACATTTGTTTCATCAGAATTCAAATTTAATTCCACACTTTCTTGTTTTGCCGCCATGTCTTCTGAAAATATTTGAGCTGTATTTTCTTGCTCTGCCATGGGGGCTTCCATGATTATCATTTCCTGTGGCATAGGGCTAGATTTCTGTCCCACTCCCCCAGTTCCTGCAATAATCCATACTAAGAATACAGCGGCAGCACAAGTAGATAAGGCTTTCCAACTTTTATAGAAAGGTATTTTTACAGGCTTTATACTACCTAAACTTGGATGATCTATTTGTCCTATCTTTGCCATGAGCTCTTCATGATAACCTTGTGGCAGATCTATTTGAGGTAATTGATTTACCGAACGGACTACCTCTGTAAAATATTCAAATTGTTTCATACAACTTTCACATTGCTCAAAATGAGCTTCTACTTCTATTCTTTCAACAAGATCTAACTGGTCATCTATATATATAGATAGTATTTCTTCTACTCTCTCGCAGTTCATTGGTCTCCCTCCTTTCTATTTATTAGACGGTCTTTATGCGGAGAAAGTTCCCTTTGCTTACTTAACATTTTTTTCAATTGTGTTCGAGCCCTTGCCAATCTAGATTTTACCGTTCCCATAGAACAAGGTATGATTTCTGCAATTTCTCCATAACTAAATCCCTGAATATCTCTTAAAATCACTAACGTTTTATGTTCCTCTGAAAGGGTATTGATCATCTTTTGCATTATTTCTGCAGATTCTTTTTTTAAATATTGTTCTTCGGGCGTTGGTTTGCTATCCCTATACTGTTTTGCAATCGGTCCTTTTTCAGTTTCTACGCTTTCATCTACTGAATAGGTCTCTTTTCCTTTTCTCCTCCTAATCTCATCAATACATGTATTGACTGCAATCCTATAGATCCAAGTCGTAAAATTTGCATTTTCTTCAAATTTACTTAAGGATTTATATACTTTGATCCATACTTCTTGCGATATATCTTTTGCATCTTCTTCATGATGAAACATTCGATATGCTATATTATATACAGTTTTCTCATGTTGTCTTATAAGTAGCTCAAAGGCATGTATATTTCCTTGTTTAGCCTTTAAGATCAAGCCCTGATCATTTTCCACTGGCACAGCACTCCCTCCTTTTTATAGATTCTCCTCTACGAATGTCTTCTTACTCATCGATTGAATATGTATATTATACAACAAATTAATAAAAACGCAAAAACCTCATGTACTTTTTATTTTTTAAAAAAGCTATTGCATTTTATATGAGTTTATGTTACTATAATCAAGCAGTCAACAATGACTTGCGGATGTGGCGGAACTGGCAGACGCAGCAGACTCAAAATCTGCCGATGGTAACATCGTGGGGGTTCGATTCCCTTCATCCGCATTTTAAATAAAAAAGCCAATCATTGGCTTTTTTATTTTTTTGTGCCTTTGTATTTTTCATATTTTCAAAATATGTCGTGGTAAGTCAAATATATAGATTTAGAAACAACCCTAACAAACGAGCACATTTAAAACTGCCCCCTTGCACAGGCTCGTTTTTTCGGATCTCAGACAAAGTATGTGGTAAGGCAAATATATAAATCTAGAAGCAGCTGCAAACCAGCACTTGTGCAAAGGGTAAGCTTAGTTGAAATCTGGGACGCGCTCCTTTGTTGCAGTTGTTTCCAGAGTTATATATTTGCCTTACCACCACATACTTTGTCTGAGATCCATTCTTACATCTTCTCTGATATTTAGATAACCTTTTTTTCTGTAGGTTCAATGCCCATCTGCTGCAATTTTCCCAGCAAGTCTTTTACTACTTGTTCCCTATTTAAATAAAATTGACTCCCCTGGATTCTGTAAAATGTCCAACCTACTCGCTCTAAGGATTGTTGATATTCTATATCTCTGAAAAACTCTTCTCTAGATACAGATCGATCTCCATCGCATTCTATTGCAAGCTTACTTCTACTTCCTTCTACCACCATATCGATGGTTTTATAGTAACTACCCACCTTAACATGCGGAATCACGCTATAACCCCATGCCTGTAAAATTTCATATACATCTTCTTCAAGCTGTGATTCTAATAAATATTCGCGTTCCTCTTGTATTTCATAGAATTTCTCATTTGCTTGAAAATATTCAAGCAAATGATATCTAGCACATGGTGGATGTAAATTTTCCAACGAGATAGAATGAAATAAGAACATCTGCTCCTTCGCTCGGCTCGCTGCTACATTAAACCTCTGATAATCTCCTCGTTTATTTAAGCATATCGTTTTCATATTAGGCGCTGCTACCATAGACATAAAGATTACATCCCGTTCATCCCCTTGAAAACAATATGCATCTCCACATAGAAGCTGCCTCTGTATCATTTCTTCTTCTCCTACTTCTTTGCGGAGTTTTTCTTCAATCCATTTAGCTTGATCTGTACTCTGAAGAGAGATCACCCCCATGGTTCGACCTTTATACTTGTGATCTTTGCAGCATTTCGCAATATGTTCGATCAGCGCATCTGCTTCATTCTGATTAATAATTTTACTGCTATTTTCTATTCTCCTTCCTGTAGGTACATAAATGGATTGAAGAGGAGGATATAGATCTTGATCTGCCGTGGTGATTCTAAGAGGAATAATTCTATTTTGGTACATAAATTGATTAGAAAACTGAATAATCTCTGGTATGCATCGAAAATGCTCTTTTAGTGCTACTTTGGCATCAAATACTTGATTTGCCATCTCATATAGGCTTGCTTTCATTTCAAATCGATCTTTTTGTGGAATTTCTGATAGGAAATGTTGTATTAGCATATATACATCATCCGATTTTATACCAATATTTTCAGGGCTAATCTGATTTTCATCTCCTACAATAATGGTCTTTTTCCCTCTTAATAATACACTCAAAGAAAACAAATCACTTTGACTACTTTCATCAATAATCACTAAGTCAAAAGGTTCACTGGTAAGGGGTATCATTTCTATTACTTTTTGTATAGGCATGATCCAAATCGGTACAGCCCCTTTACAAATTTTCATTTCTTGATTGGCTTCTCTTCTATATTTTTTTGCATGCTTTCCTGTTCCTTTACCAATGCGCTGAATCGCTTTCATCCAAGCATATAAGCTTCTTTTTTCCATAGGTGTAACTCTTTGAATTTGTGATAACCATGCCGATTTAACTACAAGATCTTTCACAATGTGATTTCGTATCTTGATTTCTCGTTTACATCTAGTATGAATTTCCTCCATAGCACATTTTTCATGAATCTGCTGGAGTTTGTGATAATACAGTTTCCACTGCCAAGCCGCTTGCCATTCCACTACTACTTTTGGCATATTCTCTTTTTTGGATACAAGTCTTTTTACCCATAAGGGTGCTACTTTTCCTAGTCTTTTTAACAATTCCACATATATTGGATATTTCTTTTCAAGATACTCTAATCGCAGTAGTTCCTTGTATGTTTTTTCATATTTTTCTATATCTCTGGATTCATATGCTTCCCTTAGTTGATCCCAACATTCATGGACATGAATCATCGGGCTACCTTTTAGTATGATTTTTAAGCCTTGTTTTAAAAAGCCACTTGCTTCTTCCCATTTCTTCTTTGCTTCTATTGTTTCAATGCCTACATATACTTTTTGGAGCCACTGTACATCTGCCCATTTTGGAGGTTCCATAATGCATAATGCATCTCTCATTTCTTGAAAAAATATCATCATTTCATCTACATGATTTAAAAACAGGACTACTTCATTCACTTTAGATTGCAAGAGTGTAAAACCGTGTGGCGTGGAAATATCTATACTTGATTCTCCTATTTCATTGGCAAATTCATTCCACTTTGCTCCACATTTTCTGAGCATTTCTTGATTGTCTATAAAATTTAAAGTCATTTCAATATCCTCTTCAGAACGAATTGGATAACCATTGATCTTTACTTTTCCTACTGTATTTAAATACTTTCGACCCGTAAAGTTCTTAAATATCCATCCTAACGTCTTCTGTTCTTCAAATCGTTTTAAAACCATATACAGATCCTGTCGTATTTGTGTATAGTCTACATTTTCAGGCAGCAGTAGTGCTATTTCTGAAAGTTGTTGATCTACTTCTCTACTCATTTGGATCTGATGAACTAGTTCATTAAGGAGCTGTCTCCACTGTAGTACCCGATCATCGCTAACACTCCTCTGCTTTATAATTTCATACATCCAAGGTGCCTTGTCTTGTTGCATGAACTCTATAGCTCCTCGAATCCTATTCTTATATACATGCATATGATGATATGCATTTTTTATTGGGCTCCATTCTGAAATAATGGATTCATTTTTCTCTACCTGTTTTTGTAATGCTGTTATATACAAAACATTTTCTTTGAAAGTAATCGGGGAGGGAACCTCCATCGTTTTGGGTCTGTGGAGGGGAATATCATATAAATCTTTAGGATGAAATTCTTCTATCATGGAAAAAAGCATCTCCATCTCCTGTTCTGAAAGAGGACAATGGCTCGTTATTTCATCAGGAATCCAGTTATATTGCTCATGCGCATGAAGCCATTTCCCAACCTCTATAGGCATCATTTCTACTGTTTCTATCCGTATTTTCTGATCGTGTAGTTCATTACTTTCTTGCAACTTTTTTTCATACTTTTGCATATTTTCATTGGATTTTTTTAGTCTTTTTCTTAAAATATCAATATCTTCTTGGAGTATTTCTTCCTGCATCGTATCCATGTTTTGTGCTATTACCTGAATACATTCTTCTAGATCCTTCAGAGAATCCCCTTTCCCATTTAATACACTTACACACAAACTTCGTATTTCCTCGGGTAGTTTATTTCTAATCACTCGTAAAGCCTGTTCTTTTTCACTCGTAATGAGTATCTTTTTTCCTTGGGCTAGAAAATGACATATTAGATTGGCGAGTGTATGGCTTTTCCCTGTTCCTGGGGGACCTTGTACTATCACTGCAGGATTTTTATAGATTTTTTTAATAATAAGCATCTGTTCTCTATTGGCTGGTAAAGGGAATAAGATATCTTCCTCTTCTATATCTTTATACTCCTCTATTAAACTTTGTTCACGAGAACAATCCAATGTAACAAGCATTTTTAATGCGGTTGGTATTGGATAGCCATTTTTGATATATTGCATGACCTCATTCAGTTCATTTTGCCAAATACATTCGTTGATTTTTCTCAAAAGTAGCATTGGACAATACGTGATTATAGGTACCGTCTTATACTGTTCATCCATGCATTCTTCTTTTAGATATATTCCTTCTGGATGAATCACTTTAATGAATTTTTGCAGAAATTGTCCTACTTTTTTTCGATTTCGAGGGTCGATATCGCCTAGTTCTATACTTGCTGTAAATTCATCTATACGGGATCTGTCTTCTACCCCTATATAATGTAGAAGATCCATCTCTATATAGGTACCTTTATCTGTTACAGCAAGCGTAAATATCCCTTTATCACTATCATACAGAAGCTGAATAGGTGTAATAAAGAGCGGTCTTTTGATGGCTTGCTCTCTCATTATACACTGCAATTGTCCCCATCCGAAAGCAAACTCTAGCGCATAACCTTCTCGCTGTAATCGCTGATATATAGAAAATAACCATGCGTATAAAGGATCTTGTGACCCTATATACAACCAATGCTCCTGTTCATCCGTATTCATTTTTTGAGTATTCAAATCCCATATTCCTTCAAATTCATCTACTCTGCTCACAAAAGATTGTGTTAAATTTTTGACTGCCAACAAATACTCAAATATTCGATATACTTCTGCTGCATCTTCTTTCATAATTGCCACCTCAAAACCCTCTTATAATATTCTTATACCGATACACTCATAAATTTCAAAATGTAAAACGTAGCATTATGAATCTTGAAATCTATTCATCAAAAACTGTCAGACGATTTTTTTATCTTACAGGCGCTTTCTTTATAGTATTAATTGTACATGTTTAACAATAAATGTCAAATAATTCCTATATATTTTTTTACCACATAAAAAAAGGCATTTAATCTGTTTCCAGTTAAATACCTCTCAGCCTATTTATATACTCGATTATTCCAATCCTTGCTCCGTTTCAAATCGACATATTCATAATATGCTTTCTTCATAATCTGACGTTCATCATGAAATTTTAATAAATGATATGCTTCATGAAACTTATAATATCCACCATCCACAAAGTGTTCTTCTTCCTGTGGTTTGAAATAAAAATTGTTCGATCCCATCAAATACCAATGAACCGTCTTATGAATAAAGTCCTCCGCACCCTGAAAATTATATTGAATTTTCCCTACATATTTAATAATCTTTGCCGTTACACTGGCTTCTTCTTTTACTTCTCGCAGTGCTGTCTGTTTGTAGTTCTCTCCACTTTCCAGTGTCCCCTTAGGCAAAACCCACCCAACGTATTTACCATTGTGGTTTTTATATAATAATAATATTTTGCCCTTATGGATTACCACACCCCCACAGCTTACTGCTTCTATCACAAAAATTCCTCCTGGCGTCATGTTCTACAAATATTTAAAAAGATACACACAAATATTATCAAAGTCTAAAAAAAGTATACAGTTATTTTCAATATTTTTCAACCTTTTATCTCGTTATAATATATAATACCTTATTTTTCTATAATAAAAAAAGGCAGAGTCTGCCTTTTTATTGTGTTGAATCTTCTGGCTTAAAGGGAGAATCTTGGACATGTCTTTTCATCTTTCTAAAGCCATTTACCCACATATATAGAACAAAAGGAACAAAAAATACTATAATATATGATTTTTGAGACATGAGAATAAAATTATAAGTCCCATGCAGGATCCATGGAATAAGGAATGCTTTACGAAGCAAAGACCGCTCATGGGT